>JBLIEH010000001.1:0-61545 GCA_047632875.1 Psychromonas sp.
AAAACCAAACTCCAACAAGCGACAGCCAACGATAAAACAACGGCAGAACCGTGATGCTTTTGACAATATATTGTCACCATCGCCTTGACGGTCTTAAATTCCAACCCTAATTTTGCCAGTAAATAATGAGCACTCATTATATTAAACCACAGTTTATTGATTGGCCTGTGATCATACTTTTAATTCACGTAGAATACCGAGTATTAGTTATTTTTATTGTAGAGTCCTTAACTTTGATCTCATCTTTTTTTTCAGCCTCAGGTGCATTAAGTAAACAACTGCCTTTTTTTATCTCCCGAGATGCGCAGATTGAAATGGCTGACGCCGTGACCGATGCGATCACCAAAAAACAAAATTTAGTGGTCGAAGCCGAAACCGGGACGGGTAAAACTTTCGCTTATTTAGCGCCGGCCTTATTAACTTTTGATAAAGATTCCGGTGAAAAAATCATTATTTCAACGGGCAGTAAAGCCTTGCAGGAACAGCTGTTTTTAAAAGACTTACCCTTATTAATGGCAGCGACTAATTTTACCGGGTCCGTGACCTTGTTAAAAGGACGCAGCAATTACCTGTGTAATGAACGTCTGGCGCGTTATATGCTGGAAACCAAGCAGCGAGAAAAATCATTACAAATAGAGCTGATAAAAATAAAAAACTGGTCCGTTACAAGTAAAACCGGTGACCTTGCTGAAATCAAAGATCTTGCTGAAGATTCAATGATTATCCCCTTTATTACCAGTAACAATGACAACTGTTTAGGCCGTGAATGTCCCAGTTTTGATGATTGTTTTATTGTTAAAGCGCGAAAAAAAGCCATGGATTCGGATCTTGTGGTGATCAATCATCATCTGTTTTTTGCAGACCTCGCCGTTAAAGAAACCGGATTTGGAGAGTTAATCCCTGAAGCGGGGGTTTATATTTTTGATGAAGCGCACCAACTGCCCGATATTGCCAGCCTCTATTTTGGCGAATCACTGTCCAGCAGGCAGTTAATGGAACTGGCTAAAGAGATAGAGTTTGTCTACCGCACTGAGCTTCGCGAAGCAAAACAAATGTCTAAAGCGGCGGAACAATTACGTTTAAGTGTATTAGATTTCCGCATGGCATTTGCGATTGATAAAGGCACCGGAAGCTGGCGTGATAAGTCCAAAGAACGGGTTATGCAGCTACATGTGCAGCGTATCCTGCAGGTGATGGATTTTTTAAATGAAGTGATCCTCGAACGATTGGGTAAAAGTGAAGTATTAGACCATTGTTATGACCGTTTAACACAATTCACCCTGTTATTTAAAAAACTCAACAGTGTTAATGAAACGGGATTCAGTTACTGGTTTGAGTGTACCAAACAACATTTTTCATTAAATATCACGCCATTGAGTGTGGCAGAGCGTTTCCAGGCCGAATGTCAAAAAAAACAAGCCAGTTGGATTTTTACCTCGGCAACCTTATCCGTGCAGGGGGAGTTTGATCATTTCACCAAGTTGCTTGGTTTACAGGAAAGCCGCTGTTTGCAGTTAGCCAGCCCCTTTGATTACGCTAAGCAGACCTTATTTGTTGTTCCCAGATTATTACCTGAGCCTGGCACACCGGGATTGGCCGACAAACTGGTCAACGAACTCGCGCCGGTTATTCGTGCCAGCAAAGGACGTTGTTTCTTTTTATGTACCAGTCATGCCATGATGAATCAGCTGGCGGCGGGATTTCGGCAAACATTGACCTTTCCGGTTTTATTGCAGGGGGAAAAAAGCAAACAAGCGCTGCTTGATGAATTTATTAACCATGGCAATGCGTTATTGGTGGCAACCAGCAGTTTTTGGGAAGGAGTGGATGTGCGAGGGCAAGTTTTATCCTGCGTTATCATCGATAAAATTCCCTTTAGCTCTCCCGAGGAGCCTTTATTAAAAGCGCGTATGGAAGATGCGCAATTAAAGGGTAAAGATCCCTTTGCCGAAGTGCAATTACCCCAGGCTGTGATCACTTTTAAACAGGGCGTTGGGCGATTGATTCGGGCGGAACAAGATAAAGGTGTATTGATCGTTTGCGATACACGTTTGGTGACGCGTAAATATGGTAATCTCTTTCTTAATAGTTTACCTTGCATGCCGCGTACGCGCTCCTTAGATAATGCTATCGATTTTTTAAAAGCTATTGATTAATTGTTAATCAATAATAATAAATAATGTTAAAAATATAATGCCTGCACAGTGGCAGACATTGTAGATAAATAAATTTCCTTATTCTCCCGACCGGGAAGACCCACTAGAATAGACAGGCTAAATATGTTCAAAAAGTTAAATGTGTTATGTGTCGATACTTCAACGGAAGCGTGCTCAGTTGCGGTGCTTTGCCAAACGGCGACGGAGCAGGTTATCAGTGACCAATTCATGATGGCACCACGTGAGCATACGACTAAAATATTGCCCACGGTCGAGCAAGTGTTGCAAGCCGCTGGTTTAAACTTATCTGATATGGATATCATCGCTTATGGTCGCGGTCCGGGCAGTTTTACCGGGGTGCGCATCGGTATCAGCATTGCACAGGGTTTAGCTTTTGGCAGTGAAAAAAACATGGTCGGAGTGTCAACATTACAAGCGATGGCGCAACAAGCCTTTAAAATGAACGGCGCTAAAGATGTCTATGCTGCTATTGATGCGCGCATGGGCGAGGTCTATTTTGCCCATTACCAATTATTCGATGAGTTAATGGTATTAGTAGATGAAGAGGTGGTTATTAAACCTGCTGATTTAATCACAAAGCAGGGCGAGTTTGCTGAAAACGCCGTTTTAGTCGGCTCCGGTTGGGCGGCTTATCCAGAACTCACCGAGCACTTTAATGCCGCTGAAAAAACAGATATCGAGTTTCCCAGCGCAAGATTTATGTTGGACGAGGCCATTAATTGCATCGACAAAGCATTAGATGTTTTACCGGAACTCGCAACCCCTGTTTATTTGCGTGACAAGGTGACTTGGAAAAAATTACCCGGGCGCGAATAAGGTTGTATGTTCAATGATTCTTTGACCTGTTATTCATAAAGGAATATTTGATGTTGCGTTTAATTTGTTGCTTTTTTTTATTATTCACCAGTCTAAGTTGTACTAGCCAGGCTTATAAAATTGATTTGACGCCTCAACAGACAGATAAATTAGGCCGGCTGATATGGAAAAATGAAGGCCAGCAAAAACAAGAAAACCTGACCACCTGGAATAAAAATGAAGCTTTTCCGTCATTAGGTCTGGGGCATTTTATTTGGTACCCGGGGACAGAAAAAGGCCCCTTTAAAGAACAATTCCCTGAATTATTGCAATTCTTAAACAACCAGGGGGTTGTGCTCCCGCAATGGCTTGCGAGCAGTGAGCAGGCCCCGTGGAAAAATCGCGAACAATTTTACCTGGAATTTGACCAACCGCAGTTGACCGAGTTGAGACTTTTATTAAATAAGCATCTTGATTTACAGGTGCAGTTTATTATAAAACGTTTAGAAACTGGCATTCCTTTGATACTCGCGAGCAGTAATCAGACGGAAACGAAAGTGATTAATCATCAGATTGCGCGTTTAACGATGTCGCCCGAGGGGATCTTTGCGCTATTGGATTATATTAATTTTAAAGGTGAAGGGGTTTCGTCAAAAGAATCCTACCAAGGGCAGGGATGGGGATTAAAACAAGTTTTATTAACCATGCCACTTGCCTATGATGATCCGTTACGTGCATTTTCTTTATCGGCCGATGAAGTATTAACACGTCGTGTTAAAAATGCATCAACGGATGAGTTACGCTGGTTAAAGGGCTGGCGGGTGCGAGTGCACGGTTATCAAAATATTGATGTTAACTAACTAACTTATATGATTTTATAGTTTCCGTTTAACAGATACAGGGTACAATAAATACAGAATTATCTTATCCACTTTATATTAAGGTTTTGCTTATGTTTTATCGAATTATGCGCAGTTTTTTATTCATGTTAAATCCGGAAAAGGCACATGACTTTTCAATCAAACAATTAAAATTAGCGCAGGGGACTATCTTAGATCTCATCTATCGTCAAAAAGTGCAACACAGACCCGTGCAGGTGATGGGATTGACCTTTCCGAATTCAGTGGGTTTGGCTGCCGGTTTAGATAAAAATGGCGAGTGTATTGATGCCTTTGGCGCAATGGGTTTTGGGCATGTCGAAGTGGGTACGGTCACGCCTGTTGGACAGCCCGGTAATGAGTCTCCTCGAATATTTAGAGTATTGGAGTCGGAGGGCCTTATCAACCGTATGGGGTTTAATAATGAGGGTGTCGAAAATTTAATTAAGAATGTGAAAGAAAGTAATTTTAAAGGTGTTATTGGTATTAACATAGGTAAAAATTTCTCAACACCGGTGGAACAGGGCAAAGATGATTACTTATTATGCATGGATAAAGTTTATCCCTATGCTGATTATATTGCCGTCAATATTTCTTCACCAAACACGCCCGGATTGCGTTCGTTACAGTATGGTGACGCACTGAATGAATTGCTTGCAGCGCTTAAAACACGCCAAAGTGAACTTGAGGTTAAACATGACAAATACGTGCCCATTGCCTTGAAAATTTCACCGGATCTTAGTGATCAGGAGATCGTGTCTATCGCTGAATCATTGCTTAAATATAAAATTGACGGTTTAATCGCAACCAATACAACCCTTGATCGTGACATGATTAAAGGTATGTCGCATGCGGGTGAGGCAGGTGGTTTAAGTGGCCGTCCTCTGCAAAATAAAAGTACCGCTGTGATTGCAAAATTTGCCGCGCAATTGAAAGGAGAGATCCCTATTATTGGCGTGGGTGGTATTGATAATGTAATTGCGGCCAAGGAGAAAATGCAAGCGGGTGCAAGTTTAGTGCAGCTCTATTCCGGTTTTATCTACAATGGCCCTCAATTAGTTAAAAATATTGTCAACAATATTTAATTCATGAGGCGGCTGTGTTTGTGCAGAGCCGATATTGGGTGAAAAATACTTTGTGTAAAAATAAGAATGGGAAAAATGGATTTTATACCGCAAGCAAATTGGCATTGGTTGTATGATCATAATCGGGCGACGTTAACACTCAATATGGGTGGCGGCGCTATCGATATTGTTTATAAACCTGCCATGCTGACCTTACAATTTGATCAACCTGTCTTTTTTACTATGGAAGATGTGGCTGATTATATTGATCTTTTTGAAGGCGCTGCCTTAGCCAACTATCCGCCGGAATTAAGATGTCACATTATTCTGCATGTATTAGCGGCTAACCAGTTCCACAAACCTATTATGCCCAAAAATTGGTTATTTGAATCGAATTTAGGGACACAACACCAGGTTAATAAAGGTGACCACGTAGTATTAATATCATCCGCTATTAAAGAAGCTAAAAAGTACCTTGTTTTAGATAATAACGATGATTTTATTTTATGCATGCTCATTGAAAAATCACATGGATTAACCTTTAGCCGAAATTTTGTCCAGTTTCAGGTAGTTAAAGTGACTTATGACAAAATATCTGCAAGTAAAGCTGACTGCAATACTCTATGCTAGTATCCTTAATGATAAATTAATTTTCATTGTGGTTTGTGTGGCCTTCCAGCCTAACTATTATTATCATTAAGCAGTTATTTGCTTAATTTACATTTTTATACGTTTTGGCTATAAATAACTCTATTTTAATTACATCTCAAGGATTTAAATGAACACAGATACTCATGTCTCCAATCGATGGTCAAGTCGATACGCGTACATCTTAGCTGCAACGGGTGCTGCAGTTGGGCTTGGTAATATATGGAAATTCCCCTACATCATGGGCGAAAATGGAGGCGGAGCATTTGTTTTTGTCTATCTTTTATGCATATTTCTGATCGGTATCCCGGTCATGATGGCTGAAGTTGTCATTGGTAAACGTGGGCGTTCAACGCCTGCAAACGCCATGGCACATGTTGCAACCGAATCGGGTCATTCATCTCATTGGTCGATTGTCGGCACAATCGGGGTGTTAGCGGGTTTCTTGATCTTAAGTTTTTATGCGGTTATTGCCGGTTGGGCGGCTGCCTACGTGTTTTTTGCAGGTACTGGCGAATTTAGCGCTGCAGCTGCGGATCCGGCCACCAATGCGGAAGTAATCGGCACTTTATTCAGTGATTTGATCACCAGCGTGCCGCAACTGCTTATCTGGTCAACATTAACCATTGCTGCGGTCGTTTACGTTATTTCAAAGGGTGTCAAAGAAGGGTTGGAAACCGCAATCACTTATTTAATGCCGGCTTTGTTGATTCTGCTTATCGGTATTATGCTTTACTCTGCCGTTGTGGGTGATTTTGCTGCTGCCTTTACCTTTATGTTCCACATCGATTTTTCTCAGCTCACTATCGAAGGTGCATTAGTGGCCTTGGGTCATGCATTTTTCACCCTCAGTTTGGCGATGGGTATTATGATGATTTATGGCGCCTATTTACCTAAAGGTGTGTCAATCGTTAAAACCTCTATCATGATCGCGGTCGCTGATACTGTTGTTGCGTTAATTGCGGGACTGGCTATTTACCCAATAGTATTTGCCCATGGTTTGGAGCCAAGTGCCGGACCGGGTTTATTGTTTCAATCAATTCCGCTTGCCTTTGGCTCAATGCCTTTTGGTGATTTTGTTGGCACCTTGTTCTTTGTGATGATCGTTTTCGCTGCATTCACTTCGGCTATTGCGCTCCTTGAATCGCCTACTGCTTATTTAGTAGAACGTCAAAATGTGAGTCGGACTAAAGCGGCCATTATTGCCGGCGTTGCCGTTTGGATCTTGAGCTTATGTACGATCTTCTCCTTTGCCGGTGCGGAATGGACAAAACTCTCTTTTGGTATGGGCGGGGACATCTTTGAATTTTTAGATTACATCACGGCTAATATTCTCTTGCCGCTGGGTGGTATATTTATCTCAATCTTTGCCGGTTGGTTCATCAAACCCGAGATTTTAAAAGAAGAATTCAACTTGTCTGATCAATATTTCGCTGTCGTATTAATACTCTTACGTTATATTGCTCCCTTAGGTATCTTATTTGTGTTTATTAATGCGATAGGTCTATTTAAATAATAGTAATATATACAGACCACTAGAAGAGTTATCTTCAGTGGTGTTGCATTAAGTAATAAATGAAGCCGTTTAGCTAACACTAAACGGTTTTTTTATTTAAACTAAAAAAAGCAACTCATTGGATTTTATGCCGTTCAGTTAAGCAATATTGTTTGATTATTTTACAAATAAGTTCAAAACCGCAGATTACAAATCTTCGGATTTTTATACCTCAAAGTTATGATTTTCATTATCTTTCCTTTTTCGCCTGAAAGTTTTCAGCCATTATCAAAAGTGTTGTCGCCAGAGCTAATAGAAAAACACCTCAAAGAATCCCGGATCATCACCATTCGCAAAGGTAGATTACCGTTACGAATGATGTTTTGAAGTATCATTATCTTGTCTATTTTTAGGCAATCTCGGATCCGCGATATTGGAAAAAAACTCGTTATTATTCTGCCAGGTAAATGCCCCTTTTTAGCAACTGTGCAGTCGTTTAAGCAGTAAAAGGCTTAGTTCAGATGTTATTTTTAACAAAATAAAAAACTCCTGTCAGCTCTCAATTGAGAAAGAATAGGACTTAAGTTCCCGCCTTTTCCTTGCGTTACATTTCACTTGTTGATTTAATAATGATTATTAGTTTGCATGTAAGGTGGGGGTGTTTTTGTCTAATTCCATTAGAAATCTATTGTATCTTGGGGATAATATTGCCCTTATTGATACCTTGCTTAACTCATTTTTTGCAGGTGAAAAAACAGATAACTATCCTGTTTTTCATTTAGTGAGTAGCGACCAACTCTACCAGACTTTATCGGAAAATAGTTTTAGCCACTTCATCTCAGAACTCCCTCTTAATACAGATATCAAAGATAAAATCAAAGCAGATTTTCCCTTATTGAATACAAACTACCTGAATGCAGATGACGGGATCAAAGGCACAGGGGTATCCCTTGGCATTGAAAATATTTTTACAAGTGAGGCTCAAACCGTCCTGGAGTCGCTCAGTATTCCCATCTACTTTAAAAATAAACAAGCGCAATATTTAGCCTGTAATCGCCATTTTTCTGAGCTGTTTGGACTCTCACCTGATCAAGTTATCGGAAAAAAATTAGCGGATCTATCTCATTCTCCTTTAAGAAATGATATCCGCCAGATTGATCAAAAAATATTTATTGATCATCGAATTGCTTTACATGAGTACAGATGGATTAATAAGGCGGGAGAAGAGCGTGATCTTCTCGTTCATAAAGAGTCAGCCGCTGACGGTGAAATACAAACCGGTATTATTTTTGATATCACAGATCTTAATAGGTCAAAATATTTATTAGAAAAAGAGCATGTCATGCTGCGTACGACGGCCGATATTTCGAAGGATATGATCTCATTTAAAGACTCAAAGAGACGCCTGTTAGGCTGTAATAAACAGTATGAAAAATTTATCGGTGTTTTGGAAAAGGATCTTCTGGGTAAAAAAGTGGATGAGTTTCTGCTATTAGACGAAGGGATCGAGTCGACAGAGCTAGATCAATATGTGCTAAAAAATAATAAAGTTTATGTAGGGAATGGATATTTTACAGCATCCAATGGAGAACGTTATTTTCTCCAGGTAAAAAAAGTACCTCTACAGGACAAGCATGGCAATATTCAAGGGATAATTACTGTCATGCGCAATATCACCGATCAGTTATTAATGATGCAGCGCCTTGAAATTACCAATGTTGTATTTGAAAATAGTAAAGAAGCGCTGATCGTTACGGACGGGGAGGGTTATATCATTTCAGCCAATGATCATGCTTGTTTTATTTTTGGCTATAATAAAGATCAATTGTTAGCGCAAGAGATCAATTTATTAGCCGCTGATAGTTATAATGGTACCTCTTATAAAAATATTGAGCAGATTTTAAAAACAGACAGCTCTTGGCAGGGAGATATCACCTATCGTACTAAGAGTGGTAATGTTTATTACGCCTGGTTAGAGGTCTATGAGGTCCAGCACGTGCAGCAAAACAATATTAACCGGATCTATTCTTATACTGATTTAACCTACTTTCAAGCAACAGATAAAAAAATCAGCTTCTTATCAAAACAGGATCCGTTAACCGGATTATGTAATCGCATATCCCTCTTTAGCCGATTGGAAGATATAATCAAACGTGCTAATTATCAGCACAACGCAGTCGCGGTTATTTTAGTTGATATCGATAATTTCAAGTCTATTAATGATAAGCATGGCCATAATACCGGTGATCAGGTGTTAAAGGAGGTTGCTAAGCGTCTAATCAAATGTATTTCTGGACAAGATACCCTGGGCCGTTTTGCTAATGATCAATTTATTATTATTATTGACGAATTAGTCAATGAACACGATGCTGCGATGGTGGCACAGAAAGTAGTAGAGCAGTTTAGCTGTCCGTTTATCATCGAAAATGTGCACACGAATGTTACCGCAAGGGTAGGTATTAGTCTTTGCCCCGATGATGGCAATGATGTGGATACGTTATTTTTGAATGCTCAAAAAGCGATGCAGCGTAGTAAAAGAGGAAAAAGTGACACATACCATTTTTATACACATGGCTTGACGCTCGGTTTGAGTGAGCAGCTGTCATTAGAAGAAGAATTAAAACAGGCGTTATTACTCGATCAGTTCGATTTGTATTATCAGCCGCAATACGATCGTAATAAACGGCAAATGGTTGCCCTGGAAAGTTTATTACGCTGGCATCACCCCAAGCGGGGAATATTACTGCCAGAGCGTTTTTTGAGTGTGGCTGAAGAAAGCAATTTGTTAGCCCCCATTGGCAGGGAAATGATCCGTAAGGCAGCGTTACAAGCGGTTGCCTGGGGAAAAGCGAATATTAAATTTGGTCGGATTGCCGTTAATCTATCAAAAATACAATTATCACAAATTCGCTTTATTGCGGATCTGCAAACGATTTTAAAAGAAACGGGCTGTTCAACCGCTCAGCTTGAATTTTTTGTCGATAAGACAATTCTGCGCGAAAACTCAATAGATATTCTGTCGAACCTGGAGAATGTTCATAAGATGGGGATTGCATTGACCGTGACGAATTTTGGCATGGCCATTAATGTTATCGATTTAATTAATCGCCTGGGCGTTGCAAACCTAAAAATATCAGATTCGAAGAATAACAATGGCTCAGGATCCTTAGTGGATGATGCACAATTAAAATCCGTTAACGTTTTTGCCCGTACTTTAGGTCTTGGCGTCGTGAGTGATTGGCTCGACAATGGCAATCAGGAAGAAATTTCAGCCTTTCATCAATTCAAATCAGGGCGAGCAAATATTATTAAGAAAAAAGGCATGAGCACTGCTGAAACTACTTTTTACCTGAGTTGCAATAATAGCAAACGCATCAAATAAGTTTTCAGCTTTGCTGGTTAAAATCAATCGCATCGATGTTCTGAGTTTTTTTCATAACATCCTGCTCTTGACCACTTAGCGGCCAGCTACAGCTCGACCACAGCGTTTTCCGAAAAAAACCAAAAAAAATGCCTGTCAGCTTTTAACTGACAAGCATTAAACTCATAGAGTTGATTTTTTACTGTTTGTTGAAAACTAATCCACTTTTACGGCACGTAAAAGAACAAACTTTTTGTTCTCGCTAACGAGTTCACAGTTGCCAAAGATACGCTCCAGTTTGTCCTGATAATCAAGATGGCGATTGCCAACGATCATTAATTCGCCTTCATCGGCTAAACAGAAATGGGCATCATTAAACATGCTCCAGGCAATCTGGTCGGTGATTGTTTGCTGCTGATGGAAAGGCGGGTTGCATAAAATCAAGTCATAGGTGCGAGGTTTGAAACCCACTAAGCCATTATTAACCACAAATCGGGCATTTTCAGCTTGCTCTTCAGGTAAATTTTTCTGCATGTTAATGCGTGCAGAATCAATGGCCATGTAGGACTCATCGATAAAAGTGATTTGTGCTTTTGGATATGCTGCTGCCGCCGCCATACCAATAATACCGTTACCACAACCCAAGTCTACAACCTTAGAAAAATCCCCTTCAGGCAGATTGTCCATTAAGAAACGACCGCCAATATCTAAGTGGTTACGAGAAAATACATTTGCATGGTTATGAATTTTCCATTCACGTTTCTCAACTTCCCAGGTGATTGCTATCTCTTTTTCAGGGACTTCTTTTGTTTCAGGTAAGCTGAAAATTAAACGCGATTTCTTTTTCGCCAATGAGGTTTTGGTAGTACCGATATATTTTTCAAATAAATCTAAGGTGGAGTTATGAATAAGATTTACTTTACCCGCCGCAACAACGATAGTTTCAGGGGTGATCACCGCATGTAATTTTTGCAAAATGTCTTCAAGGAAAGAAAGTGTTTTAGGTATTTTAATCAATACAATTTTCACATTCTCAGGAAAGCTCTGCAGACTGTCTTGTAAAAGAACATTGTCTTCCGGGCAACGGTTACGCTGCATATTTAGCTTGATTGAATTGATGGATAAGTAAGAGTCTGAAACAGCAGTGCGCTGAAATGCCTGCAGGTAACATGTCAGCGCGCCGAAGCTGTCGTTAATAAGCAATATTTGCTCATTTTCACCTACATGTTTTTGCAGTTCATTTTCAGAGAAGTAATTGATGAGGTATTCATCAGCAGAATCCCATGCTTGTAGTGTTTCATTTTTTATTCTTGGATGACGATGCAGGACCAGGGTTTGGTCCGCAATGTTCAGTGCTTCATTCATAGGATTTTGCTCAGTGTTTAAAGAGTGTAGGTATAAAAAGCCATTTTAGCCTGAACCAGCCCATTAGGTAAGTGATAATGTCATTTGCTGCATAAATAATGAATTGTATAAATCTATTTAGGGGGGAAATGATCGACTAACCAAACTTTTTTTTAGACTTAAAGAGGGGCATAATAGCGCCATCTTATTTTTATACCCAACTTACTTGTTGATCCATCTTCAAGTAAGTTGGGTAACTTCCCTTTAAAGGACCCATTATGCCCATTAAAACTGCCTTATTAGAGCGTAGTAATTCTGCTTGTGAACTCTGTAGCAGCACTGCTAACTTATCCATATTTGAGGTGCCACCGGTAGCTGAGCCTAACTCCGATAAAGCCGTTTTAGTCTGTGAGACTTGTTTATCACAAATTGAAAAAAATACCGAGATGGACAGTAATCATTGGCGTTGCCTAAATGACAGCATGTGGAGTCAGGTACCCGCTGTGCAAGTATTAGTGTTTCGTATGTTAACTAGACTCGCTAAAAATGAAGGTTGGGCTCAGGATCTGCTCGATATGATCTACATGGAAGATGAAACTAAGGCATGGGCCGATTACAATGTTGCCGCGGATCAAATCGAAGAAGTTGCAGCGACACGTGATTCAAATGGTGGCATCCTGGTCGCCGGTGATAACGTTACCTTAATTAAAGATCTTGATGTAAAAGGCGGTAACTTTACCGCTAAACGTGGTACGCCGGTGCGTAATATCTCTTTAACGGATAATCCCGAGCATATTGAAGGCCGCGTGAATGGCGTTCGTATTGTATTATTAACCCAATATATCAAGAAAATGCCTGCCGGACTTAACGAAAAATAATATAGAGACAGTGATTTGGCACAAAAGGCGAATAAAACAGTTATTCGTCTTTTGTGCTTATTATTTGAATCTAAGAAATTTTTATCTAGCAGACTTTCCAAAGCATTTTTTCAGCGGCTTTAATAGGAACCACTTGCTGGTTACCAAAACTCATTGATGCGGGCACATCCCAGGCTGATTTCTCAAGGGTAATGGTATCGTTATTACGTGCAAGATTATAAAAATCAGGACCGTTAAAACTGGCAAAGCCTTCCAACTTATCCAAGGCGTTGGCTTGTTCAAATACCTCTGCATATAACTCAATGGCCGCATGAGCGGTATAAGATCCCGCGCAACCACAAGCATTTTCCTTACGATCAACGGCATGGGGAGCTGAATCTGTGCCTAAGAAGAATTTTTTAGAGCCGCCCGTTGCTGCTTTGATTAATGCCTGTTGGTGAATATTACGCTTTAAAATAGGTAAACAATAAAAGTGCGGACGTATCCCGCCCGCTAACATATGATTACGGTTAAACATTAAATGGTGGGCGGTAATGGTTGCTGCGACATTATCATTGGCATTATTAACAAAGTCTACCGCATTCGCCGTGGTGATATGCTCCATCACTATTTTCAAATTGGGGTAGGATGCAACTATGGGGGCAAGGACTGTTTTTAGGAAAACCTCTTCACGGTCAAAGATATCAATGTCACTGGCGGTTACTTCTCCGTGAATCAGTAGCGGCATGCCAACCTCCTGCATTGCCTGCAGGGCATTTTTTATTTTTTCAATCGAGGTGACGCCTGATTCTGAGTTGGTAGTTGCGCCGGCCGGGTATAACTTGGCGGCATAAATTTGTCCCGATGCTTTGGCTTTTTTTATCTCATCAGCCGTGGTGCTATCGGTTAAATACAGGGTCATTAATGGTTTGAAGCCTGCCTTGGGCTTTGCCGCAAAAATTCTCGCCTGATAAGCAAGTGCTAAGGCGGTATCTGTTACGGGGGGCGCAAGGTTAGGCATGATAATCGCGCGGCCCATATAACGGCTGGTGTCACGTACGGTATCTTTTAATACATCACCGTCGCGCAAATGCACGTGCCAATCATCGGGGCGGGTTATGGTTATTGTTGTTGTCATTGATTATCTCCATTAATTTTTAACTATTTTACAAGCATCAAGCGCTTAACTAAAGGCAATTTTACACTTCATTGATTATACCCAAACTACTTAATGATGCCTGCATCTTCAAATTATTTGACTATATACCTGCGCGTATAATGCATGCAGCTGACATTGAGGTTTTTTGCATTGAATAGGTTATTTCATCGATAAAAATATTTTACCGGGTTTACTTGTTGACATTTTTTGTGATGATTATATTAATATCACCCATAAAGGCTCACTTCTTGACATTTTAGTACCATACTGGGGTGAACTATTGAAAATAACCAAAGAGAATTAGAATTTATGAGCCGTTTTCTGAAATCAATTACAGCCTTAATACTGTTATTAAATAGCGGTATAAGCGCCGCACAACAAACTGTCGGTGAACAATGGTTAAGTCAGTTTGATATGACCGAGTATCATAATAAAGTGGTCTACTTAGATTTCTGGGCATCATGGTGCGGCCCATGCCGAGAATCTTTTCCGTGGTTAAATAAAATGCAGGCTAAATACCAGGATAAAGGCTTGGTTATTATTGGCGTCAATCTAGATCGAGATGTTAACAAAGCTTATCAATTTACTGAAACCTTCCCCGCGTCTTTCCGGCTCTACTCAGACCCTAAAGGCTTTCTAGCGCAACAATATAAAATTACCGCCATGCCGAGCTCCTATTTGTTTTCCGGTAAGGGTGAACTGGCTGATAAGCACCTCGGCTTTAAACAAAGTGACGTTGCTCGCTATGAAGAAAATATTGTCAAATTATTAGACAAATTAACCAGCGACAACTGAAAAAGCGGCCGGTGAAAAAATAGTGGCGGATCCGGCTACTCTTCTATTCATGCTTAGTTTTTTGTTTTTTAGCGCTGTTTAGCAGCGCCAATTTATTAAATTTTCAAAGCCTGTTTTAAGACCGTTAAAAAAGTCTCAATGTCGATGCGACTAATACCCAAATGGGTCACCAAACGAAGGGGGTTTCCGGTGCTCAATATTATACCTTGCTCTTTTAAAGTCGCCTGTAATTGCTGTTGATTGATAGCCGGATCAAGTTTGGCAAAAACCATATTGGTTTGCACCAACGCCGGATTGACGGTAAAACCTTTGATTAATGATAACTGCTCAGCAAGATAGCGTGCATTAGCATGATCTTCCGCTAAACGTGTTACATTTTCCGTTAAGGCATACTTACCGGCCGCCGCCAAAATACCCACCTGGCGCATGCCGCCACCTAACACTTTACGCCAGCGCCGCGCTTTTGCGATCAACGCCTTATCACCTAACAAAAGCGAGCCGACGGGAGCGCCTAAACCTTTTGATAAACAGATGCTCATTGAATCAAAGTATTGACTGATTTCTTTAATATCCACATCTAATGCAACGGCCGCGTTGTATACCCGTGCACCGTCAAGGTGAAGCTGCAATCCATGAAGGTTCACGAATGCGCGTGCCTGTTGCAGATAAGCGAGTGAAAGCACTTTGCCATTGATAGTATTTTCAATACTTAACAAAGTCGTACGGGCAAAATGCGGATCAACAGGTTTAATGGCCGAAGTGAGCTTTGCAAATGAGAGAGAACCGTCGTTTTCGTTTTCTATTGGCTGTGGCTGAATCGATCCTAATACCGCCGCACCACCACCTTCAAATTTATAATTATGTGCTTGCTGACCGCAAAGGTATTCATCACCCCGTTCACAGTGTGACATCAGGGCCAAAAGGTTTGCCTGGGTACCGGAGCTGCAGAAAATGGCCGCTTCAAAACCATGGCGTTGTGCTGCCCATTCTTCCAACTCATTGACGCTTGGATCGTCACCATAAACGTCATCACCAAGGGGGGCATTGATCATTGCCTGCACCATAGCGGGCGATGGAAGGGTGACCGTATCAGAACGAAAATCTATCATTGACTGTTTATCTCCTTTTGTTTAGATTTTATAGAGGGGCCTGACAAGAGAGCGATGTTCACTTCAACTTTAGTCTTTTGGCTAAACGATGCAGGTTACCCGTATCGATTTGTAACTGCCTTGCGGCCGCCGCCCAATTGTGGTTATTCTCCTGGTATGCTTGTTCGAGCATGGTTATCTGTAACGAATCCGTCGCTTCACGCAGGCCTTGGCGCAAGTTTATCTGCAAATGGGCTGCGCTATTTTCCCTGTTTTCATTGTTTTGAGCGGATTTATCTGCCGTCTGCTGATTAATAATAAAATGTTCAGCCTGGAGAACAAGATAGGGGCTTTGGGATTGTGATTTTGCAATAACAGCGGCGCGGTTTATGGCGTGCTCCAATTCTCGAATATTACCCGGCCAAGGGTAGTGTAAAAAATTGTGGATCACCTCGGGACTGATACTGATATTGGTTATCCCCAGTTTGTTTTTAGATTTTTCAGCAAAAAATCCCGCCAATAATATCACGTCCTTCTCACGCTCGCGCAAAGGAGGGACGTGGATCGGAAAAACACTGAGTCTATGGTAAAGATCGGCACGAAAACGGCCCGCTTTAACTTCTTCATGCAGAGCGCGATTAGTTGCGGCAACAATACGCGTATTCACCTTAAGACTGCGGTCATCGCCGACACGTTGTAAATCACCATATTGCAGAACGCGTAATAACTTTGCCTGTAACGACAGGGGTAATTCACCCACTTCATCAAGAAAAAGCGTGCCATTGTCGGCGAGTTCAAATTTTCCCTGGCGATGACTTATTGCGCCTGTAAATGCGCCTTTTACATGACCAAATAATTCACTTTCCGCGACGCTTTCAGGCAAAGCCGCGCAATTTAGGTAAACCAGAGTTTGCTCATTACGTAAAGATTGCGCATGCAGAGATGCGGCCACTAATTCTTTACCGACGCCCGTTTCACCTGTGATCAGTACCGATAGATCCGTATTAGCAACGGCTTTTATTTGTGCCTGTAGCTCGGTCATGACCGCCGAGTTACCAATCATTTCAATGCTGTTTTTTTTGTCCGGGTTATTTAACAGTTGTGACTGCGGGATAACACCAATTTGATTTTCTAACTTTTGTATTAACAGTGAAGTATACAAACTGGCAGCCGCGAGTGCACTGATAATACGCAGTTCAGTATCGGAGAAAGCATCAAATGCAGTGGGATCAAATGCATCAATGGTTAAGGCACCAATTAGACGATCATTGGCTAATAAGGGGAAACCAATACAGGAGTGGACTTGTAATTCGCCTTCATGATTCGGGATCAAACCATCATAGGGATCAGCTAACTGACTATCGGCAGGGAAACGCACAATATCACCCGCTCTTGCGATCGCTTCTAAACGCGGGTGATCTTCAATACTGAATCGTCGCCCTAAGACTTCATCGGCTAATCCATCAATGGCCAGGGGAGAAAATTGTTGTTCTTTGAACACTAAAAGCGCTGAGGCATCACAATTAAATAATTGTCGAATGGTGGTCAACAGGCGTCGGAAACGATCCCGACTCGATACGCCTAAAGTGAGATCGAGTGCCAGTTGGGTCAGTTCATCATGTGCATTTTTCATTTTACTCATTTTTCCAGTGCAGGGGCAGTCGGCGTGTCTTTTTAACACTTCGTTGTCAAATTGACTTTACTTGATAACTGTCAATATGACAATTTAAATTTCATTTAAAACATAAAGATATACATAACAATAAGTTGCAATCTTGGCATGGTAAATGCTTTGTCTTATATTAAGCAAATAATTTTAATCAAAAATATAAGGTATTATTATGACAATTCACGTTAAAAACAATATTCACTGGGTAGGTCAGCGCGATTGGGAAATTCAGGACTTTCACGGTACCGAGTATAAAATGACCAAGGGGACAAGTTATAACAGTTATTTGATTCGTGAAGAAAAAATCGTCTTGGTTGATACCGTGGCAGAGAGTTTTAGCCAGCAATTTTTACAAAATTTAGAAATGGAAATCGACCTTAACGATATAGATTATATTGTCATGAATCACGCCGAAGAAGATCATTCCGGCGCACTAACGGCATTAATGGCTAAAATCCCGAATACACCCATATATTGTACTGAAAATGCCATCGATTCTATCGTGGGGCACCATCATCACCCCGAATGGAATTTCCAAACCGTCAAAACGGGCGACAGTTTAGACTTGGGTAGTGGTAAACAACTTGTTTTTATTGAAGCCCCTATGCTGCATTGGCCCGATAGTATGATGACTTATATGACAGGCGATGCGGTATTATTCAGTAATGATGCCTTTGGCCAACATTACTGTGATGAGCATCTGTTTAATGATGAAGTTGATCAGAATGAATTGATGGATCAGTGTCAGCGTTATTATGCCAATATATTAGCCCCCTTTAGCGGACTGGTGACGGCAAAAATCAAAGAAGTGCTTAGCTTTAATCTTCCCGTTGATATGATTGCCACCTCGCACGGTATTGTTTGGCGGGATAATCCGGCGCAAATTATTCATAAATATCTAGAGTGGGCGGACGCTTACCAGGAAGATCGTATTACACTTTTCTATGACTCTATGTCTAATAATACGCGCATGATGGCCGATGCCATTGCTCAGGGTATTCATGATATTGATCCTGCGGTGGCCGTTAAAGTCTTTAATGTTTCACGTCACGATAAAAATGACATACTCACCAGCGTATTTCGCTCAAAAGGCATATTGGTAGGCTCATCCACCATGAATAATGTCATGATGCCGAAGGTGGCCGGTATGTTAGAAGAGATCAGCGGTCTACGATTTAGAAACAAAAAAGCCGCTGCATTTGGCAGTTACGGCTGGAACGGTGGGGCGGTTGACCGAATTCATACACGCTTAATGGATGCCGGTTTTGAAACCACTATTTCGCTGAAAATAAAATGGCGGCCCGATGGCAAAGCGATGCGTGAATGCCGTGAGCATGGCCGTATTATTGCTAAAGGCTGGGCATTGCACCCTTTAGATAATATTGAATCCTTGGTGTTAAAACCTTTAGTAACGCAATCGGCACCTGATGCGATCGTGACTGAAACCACTGAGCAAACGCCGGACATTGCGGTAGCCGAAAATGTTCAAGCAATTACGCCCTTGGCAAATGAAAAATCAGCGGCAGCAGATGCGCAGCAAAGCATGTTATGCACTGTGTGTAACTGGGTATACGATCCTCTTATTGGTGAGCCCAATCAGGGTGTGGAGCCAAATACAGCCTGGGCTGATCTGCCGGATTATTTCCTCTGTCCTGAATGCGCCTTAGGCAAAGATGTATTTACCCCCCTTAAAGCGGTAAAAGCATCATGAGCGGGCCAATATTTATTATCGGCAGCGGCTTTGCCGCTTATCAGTTAATTAAAACCCTGCGCCGCACCGATCAGCAGCAGGAAATACATGTTTTTACCAATGATCAGGGTCACGATTACAACAAACCCGATCTCAGCCATGTCTTTTCAAAACAGCAATCTTCTGCTGAATTGATCCGCAAAACAGGAGAAGAATTTGCAAAGGAATATAAGGTATCCCTGCATGCGTTTACCCCGGTATCAGCAATAAACCCCAAACAAAAAAGTATTACTGTCAATGGTGAAGAGTTGCATTACTCTAAATTGGTATTAGCAACGGGTGCCAAGGCCATTATTCCACCCATGGAAGGAGATGCGGTTGATCAGGTACTCACACTCAATAGCCTGCAGGAGTTTGAAGCCGCGCAATTGAAAATTCAGCAGGCTAAATCTGTATTGGTTATCGGTGGCGGCTTGATAGGTACTGAGTTGGCAATGGATTTAGACAGCAGCGGGAAAAAGGTGATCATTGCCGATCCTTGTGCTTCGCTGATGGCATCGATGCTACCGGAATTTATTGCACTGCAGCTGCAAAAAAGCTTCATCAAATCAGGGAGTCTACTCGCGCTTGGGGATACGGTTAAATCCTTAAACAAATCAGAGCAGGGTATTAAGGTTAGATTAAATTCAGGGCAGCAATATCAGGTGGATTGTGTTATTTCTGCTGCCGGACTGCGGCCTAATATAGTACTGGCTAAGCAAGCTGAGCTGCAGACGAATAAGGGGATAGTAGTCAACAGGCAGCTGCAAACTTCCCAAAAAAACATTTATGCGTTAGGGGACTGCGCAGAAATTAACGGCAAAGTAATGGCTTATCTGCAACCTATACTGCTCAGTGCGAGTACGCTGGCAAAAACTTTATTAGCCCAGCCAACAACATTACAACTGCCGGCCATGCTGGTCAAAGTTAAAACACCAAAATTACCGATGCAGATGGCAGGACAGACGGTGTTTGGCGTTGACAGTTGGCAAATTGATATTGATGCCGAGGGGTGTTGTGTTAAATCCTATGATAGCGACAAAAAGTTAATTGGTTTTATTGTGACTGAACAACATATGAGTAAAGCTTTTCCGATGATGCGCGAATTACCGGCCAGTTTATAACAGCAGAAGGAGAGAGTAAAAACTTGCACTGCCGGATGGTTTGATTGAGGGCCAGGTAACTATCGCATCGACTCGATTAGATTGACCTGGCAGTGTGTTCAGTAACTCAAATTTATACCAAATGTATTAAAGATGTTATCTTGTATTGCGCAGTAAAAATTAACACTAGCAAGGCATGAGTTGCAGGAAGTAGTTATTCTCCTTTCCAAACTCATCACGCAGATAGGGTTGATTTTAACCAGCAAGGCTGATCACTTATTTGATGCGCTTGGTATTATTGTGAATTTAAGGCGTTTATTATGAGTCAGTTAGGTATTTAACCAATGGGGAAATCCAACGTGCCACTGCGTTTTAACGAAGAAAATGTCCCTGCGGCATGACTCTCTCGCCATCACAATGGGCAAGGGATTTTTGGCCAGTTATGCGTAATGCAAGGGGTCACCAATTACGGCTTTGCAGATGCCAAGACCGCTATCGCTGAACTAAAAGTGGTGATTAATCCCGGTAGTTTGCAATTCGTCCGCCACAATATTTACGGCGTATTGAAATGAGTGAGGATGCACAATTTAATATCCATTTCTGGTCGGTTCACCGAGGCGATAAACCTTATGCCCAATCCAAAAGTTCAATGCAAAAGTTTAATGCAAAAAAATAAGCTTAGCTGAAAAGCGGGTCATAAATCCTTGCCATTATTTTTTGCCAGCAAGTCTAATAGCTGTTCACTGTTTAAGGGTTTTGAAAAGAGGTAACCTTGGCCAAAATCACATCCTGCGGCGATTAATAAGTCTCTTTGTGATTTTGTTTCAATGCCCTCTGCGATCACTTTGATACCTAATCGATGAGCCATAATAATGATTGCTTCACACATCAAAAGCGCTTCATTACCTTCACTGATATTCATAATAAATTTTCGGTCAATTTTTAAATAGTGGCTGTGGAGTTCCTGTAAGTAGGATAAAGAAGAGTAACCTGTACCAAAATCATCAAGCGCTAATTGTATACCCGTGTCTTTTAACCTTGATAAGCGCATCTGCGTGCATTGTCCTGGCTCTATTTTTAACCCTTCGGTTATTTCTATCACTAACGCACTGCCACTTACGTTTGCATTGTGCAGTTGCGCGGGCCAATTTTCCATGTCACTTTCCGGAGAGGAAAACTGTACGGGAGAGATATTAAGCGAAATTTGAAAATCGTTATTGAGAGCTTGCCTGATGAATTGCACCTGCTTTAATGCGGAGGTAAATATCCATTTACCTAAGGAGTTGATCAACCGGGTTTCTTCAGCAAGGGGGATAAAGTCAACCGGGTTTATGATGCCTTTGGTAGGGTGTAACCAGCGGATCAATGCTTCTGCTTTATCTATTTTACCTGTCGGTAAATCAACAATAGGCTGGTAATAAAGTGTAAATTGTTGCTCCTCAATTGCATCGCGTAAGCTTTTGATTAAATCAGTACGGAAGAGGGCCGCCTCCTGCATTGCCGGGGTGAAAAAATAATAACGATTACGGCCATGCGCTTTGGCGGTATACATTGCTTGATCCGCAGATTTTAATAGATCTTCGATACAAAAGTTGTCGTTTGGATACAATGCAATGCCTATGCTGGCTGTTACATGGATAGTATTATGCTCAACATGGTAAATCTGGGCTAAAGATTCAAGTATATTACGCGTGATGCTATTGACGTCGGATAGGTCATTAATATCACTCAGCAACACCACAAACTCATCCCCGCCTAATCGTGCCACGGTATCAACCTTTCTGACCGCAGATGTGAGACGCCGAGCAACTTCAATTAACAGTTCATCACCGACTGCATGGCCTAAGGCATCATTGACTTCTTTAAAGTGGTCTACATCCAGTAACAACAATGCCATCATGCTATTACCCCGTTCAGCCCTGGCAATCTCTTTTTCTATTCGGTCTTTTAACATGGCTCTGTTTGGTAAGTGGGTCAGAGAGTCAAAATTGGCCTGCTGCCAAATAAGTTTAGCCGCTTCCTTACTCGCGCTAATATCTGTAAAAATTGCGACATAATGCTGCACACGCTGAGTTTCATTGCAGACGGTATCTATGGTTAATAACTCGCTAAAGAGTTCGCCATTTTTGCGCCTATTTTCAATTTCTCCCTGCCAATGACCTGTGCTGCTGATTTGTTCCCACATTTCTCTATAAAAGTTTTTATTATGATTATCTGAACTTAATTTTGAGAAATTTTGCCCGATAATTTCTTCCAGTGCATATTGTGTTAACCGGGAAAATGCAGGATTTACATCTAAAATTAACCCGTTTTCGTCTGTTATCGCCATGCTTTCACTGCTATTTCTATATACAGATGCCGCCAGCTGAGTCGCTGCTTCATTATTTTTACGCAGTGTTATATCTCTTAAGGTGACCACAAAGCTCATCTCATTAGCGAGTGCAGTGCAGCGCATTTCGTAGCTATATTGTTGATCTTCTCGCGGAAGAGAAAATTCCCAGGTTAAATGTTGTGTTGTCTGTTGTGAACGCATGGCATGCAGTAACTGTGTAGCAATCTGTTCGGGTAAAAGGGCTGAAATATGAATATCTTGATCCACTGGGATTGGCATAAAAGCATCAAGTTTTGTATAGCTCAGAATATTACCGTCATGAGACACTTTTAAATAGGTATCAGGTAAGGAATTTAATACTGATTTGAGATCGTCAATATGCTTAATCGCATTGCTTTCGCTTTGTAAATAAATACGCGCCATCTGTTGAAACTTTTCCTGCAATTTTTTTAATTCGCTAATATTACTGTTTTTTATCTTTGGGATTAATTTTCCTTTTAGTAAATTGTCAGTTGCGCTGGTTAATAGATCCAAGGGTGATAAGACAGTTTTTTTAAAGTGCTTTAAGATTAACAATAAAATTAATAAGTTGAAGGCAATAAATAGTAATGTCCTACTGTAGAGGGTTTGATAGGTTACTTTACGCGTTGCACTAATCGGGTATTTTACACTGATAGTCACCGCATTATTTTCATTACCTTCAAATATAATACTGCGCTGTATACTATTTGAAATTAATGAAAAATCAAACCAATCGCTAAATAGAGAGGAGGGGGGACTTGTTGCTGATAGAGGTTTCTTCTGCCCTAACTGTTCTGAATTGTCGGGGTGGCTTGCAATAATATTATCGTTATGATCGCTAATATAAACTTCTGTACCCTTTGGTAAATTCAATTTAATTAAGGCGTCCCGCCACCAATGGACAGACATCTCGGCAACGATTGCACCAATCAAATCTTCGCTAGCCGTTTTATAAACTGGATATGCATAATTAACCGCTAAGCTTTTAGTCATTGGGTCTTGTTTTATTTCACTGATGGTGAGGTTGTTGTGTCCTAATCGTTGTTGAAAGTAAATACTGTCTTTGATGCTCAGCCCTTTTCTCGTTGGCGTGGCGTTGCATAACAGATCTCCATCAAGGATAGGCATGCCTAAATTTGAAAATGTAGGGATGAGCTTTAACATTGTTGCTAAAAAATCACTGCATAGTTGATGATCTGCAGATTGTAAGGGAGGCATTTTTGCTAATTGTTGCAGAAAATGAGTGGTTTGTATTATCTGTGATTGTTGCTGTTGGATTAATTGATGAATAACCTTGATTGAATCCTCTTCACTTTCCAGGAGCGCAGCATTTTTATTATCCCAAAATTGCCCGTAAAGTATTAATATACTGGGCATGGAGATAATAAGTAATAAAGCAAATAGCCTGAATTTGAGTGTAGTTGTAAAAATAACGCTCACCTTGTTTTTGAAAACCCCGTTCATAATTGAGAATTAGGACTAATAAATTCTTTTTATTTTGAAACATCCAATCATTTCTATTTCCTTAATAATAGGCTGAATTCCAGTAATTGCTTATAGGATCTGATCCATGCTAACAATATTATTGATCAAGGTATCGTAACTGCAAATAGGTTAGATTCTAATCAGTTGCAAATGCAGGTTAAGCTCTTCTTTATGGCCCTAAGTTTACCTAATAGCAAAAATCACCTGATACCAACCCCATTCACTTTCTGCTCCTCTACGCGGGTTAAAACACCTGCCTGCGCGAGTATTTAATTGCCGAGATGGCCCTCCTGATTTTTTTAACCAAGACTTATTTGGTGGTTTATTATTGCGTCTGAGTGGCAACATAAGACATGGAAAGTGGGTTTTATTTTATTGTTTTTACTCGCATATTAGTCTATTTCTGATACGGATATCAGAACGTTATTTTAATGCTTTAATTTAAGAAATCATTTATCATATAGGAATGAAAATTTTGTCATTTATTCTGCTTGATAACTGCCATATTAGGAATTAGTAATGGCTATTATCATGTTGAACATGTTCGCTGGCCAAATAGTTTGAAGAACAGGATCTATGTGGTTGACAAGGAAGCGGGGATTGATTTTAACCTGGGGTGATATAGGGATAAATTAATGTGCTTGCTATGAGATTGCCGATTAATGATTATAATTGCACCTTCTGGATATTGTATGAATAAAGATTTAACTTATCAACAATTACAAGCAAAGGTAAGCTTGCTTGAAAAACAGCTCAAGGAGTCTGATCTTTTAATGAATGAATCATTAAAAGAGCGCCATTTTTTGAAAACCTTGGCTAATACTCTTCCTACTCCAATGTTTTTTAAAGATGCCCAGGGCGTTTATAGAAGTTGTAATGCCTGCTTTGCAGAGATTATCTTCGGGGTGAGCAAAGACCAAATAGTGAATAACTCATTGTTTGATTTAGCCTCGTACATACCCTCCGAATCAGCTCAGGGTTATCACGCTAAAGATCAGTATTTGTTAGAAAATCCAGGCAAGCAGGTCTATCAATCATCGGTACATTGTGCAGATGGTTTAGTTCGGATTTATGTGTTTCACAAAGCCTCTGTGCATGATCTGAAAAATAATGTGGTCGGTATTGTGGGGGTGATGCTGGATGTGACTGAATTAGAAAATCAGAAGTTGGTGTTACAAGAAAAGAGTCAACAACTAGAGGCGCATTCTGCAACTGATCCATTAACCGGATTGCATAATAGGCGAAAATTTAATGATATATTTGTCACCAGTTTAAGCATTGCAAAACGGCAAACACGATTATTAAATTTTGCCATTGTTGATGTTGATAATTTCAAAAATTTTAATGATAATTATGGCCATGTAGCGGGTGATAATGCACTTATTTTATTGTCCCGTTTTCTGCAAAAGAGCTTATTGCGTGCCGATGATTACATCTTTAGATTAGGCGGGGAAGAGTTCGGTTTGTTGTTTTACAGTAATGATGAAGTCAGCGCCCGTGACTTTGCCAATAATATGCGCCAAGGCGTCGAAAATTTAGCGATTGACCATGTTCAAAATGAAAACCATAAATTATTAACTATTTCGCTCGGCATGGTGACCATAAAGCATAAAACTAAAAGTATGTTAACTATTTATGAACAGGCAGACAATTTAATGTACAGGGCGAAAAAAAGCGGCAGAAATAGGATTGTCAGCCTGGTTATTTAACTTCATCCCAGCGCACTGTTTTAATCACTATTATTTCATTGATTTGCCTAAAATAGCCCCAATTATCGCCGAGCGGGAGCTAATTCCTTAGTCCTCCTTTATGATCCCGCAGCAGGTAAACTGAGTAAAACCTCAACACCCAAACCATCCTGCCGATTTTGGATAGTTATTTCCCCCTGGTGGAATTCAGCGATCATTTTTGCGATAAATAACCCTAACCCCAGATGGGTTTTATCCTGCGAATTTTTAGTGCGCACTGAAACCATCGAGTTTAACAGTTGATCGGTCATATTGTCCGGTAATAGTGGGCCGATGTTACTGACAAGCAAGTAAGCAAATTTTCCCTCCATTTTGAGTGTGATTTCAATGGCATTTACTGTCTTACTAAACTCCATCGCATTAGCGATTAATTTATCAAATAGTTGCACAATAAAATCAGGATCAGCAATAATCTGCAGTGCTTGCTGAGGCATTGATAATTGGAAATGGAAGGCCGGGTAGGTCATTTGATAACCCTGCACACAGCCATCGACCAGATCATTAAATTTAAGCTGCTGTTTTTCACTGTGCTGCAGACTTTGCTCAATGCGAGTTGCCTCACTCATGCAGGTTAAAATACGATTTAGGCGGTTTATACCCTGTTGTGAGCGCTTGATATATTTTTTGTTATCCTCATTTTGCGGTAATAAAGCTAAATTTTCTAATGAGGAGCGCACTACGGCAACAGGGGTGCGCAACTCATGGGATAAACGCGGGGCAAGCTGCTCTAAATAGTGGTGATATTGTCCGAGGCGATTAACCATATCTGACAAACCCCGAGACAAGTCGCCAATTTCATCCGTTGAACACGATGGAGAAAAAGGCGCTGAAATACGCCCCTGAGAGTCAATGGCATTATCTGCCTGATTGCGTAATGTTCGAATACGGCGCGCGATACTAGAGGCAAATATAAACAGCAACAAAGCGCCAATAAGGATGATACTGACCAGTACATTAAACAATTTTTTGAAGGCTTGATTACCTAATGCAAGAATGCCATTGGTGGTCTCTTCGGCAACCACGACTCCCATCACCTGATTACCGACCATAATAGGATAAGCGGCTGATAATATAATGGCTTTATTATCTTTACTAAGCCGCCGGTTTGTTTGTAACTGGCCAGTTAATGCCTGCTTAATAAAATGGCTATTTAAACGCGTTGTATCTTTTAAGTCATCAACAAAATCCGTTGAGGGCGGTGATAAAACAAGATCGTAGAGAGGATCAAGTATCCGAGACGCCAATCTGCTCCACTGAGATTCCGGTTGTGATTGAGCCGAGGTCCAAACACCATCGGCTTGAAGAATATTGCCGCTTTTAGCGATCATCCGTTGATGGCGATCTAGCACCCATATTCTTGATTTTGTATGGCTCATCCCTTTTAATATACGGCTGATTTCCGGGGAAGGGACTAATACCGTGCCAAGCTCTGCTAGATTGCGGGTATTGGATGTTGATATAATGCTGTCGACCCGGCGTGTTTTTGGATCCGATACGCTGTGCAGCGCAAAGCCTAATTGATTGCCAAGCATTTCCTGTGGTAAACGAAACTCTATGTTGTAACCGGCACCCGTTAATTTCCAAAATCCCTGGATACGTTTTTCGCGTTGTAATTGCGTCATATCCGCGCTTAAGTCGGGCATGGAATAAGCGTTAAACCAGCCACTTTTATAGACAGAGACAATATAACGCTGTAGCACACCTTGAGGATTGGTAAGCGCAATGATCATATGATCGTTTTGATCCATTTCAGGCGATTTAATGTCTCTAAAAACGGGTTTTTTATCTATTACCTGCAAATATGCGTATAAATAGCCATTACGTTTACCCAGCAGATGGGTAAAAGAAATCGGGTTTTTGGTGTTTTTATCGGTTTGAAAACGCACCTGTTTTTGCCCATAAAAAAGACTCTGCTGCTGAATATCTTGCCAATCGTTTAACAAACCATCAAGATTAATTGCCCGCTCAAGCTGATAGGAATACAAATCTTTGCCGGGATTAATTTCGTCTAACAAACTGGCTTGCTGATTAAACAGCTCGGGGCGTTCATGCAAGGCAGTCGCGACCGCTTGTGTTGTGCCGATCAGGGTCTGCTCCTGCCCCTGACGCAGGAAATTTTGCATTTCCTGCAAATATTGATATCCAAGCCAGGGGAAGATCAATAATAAGCTGGATAACAGGATGATTTTTGTGCGTAATCCGAGAGTGAACTTTCTCACGAGTTTGCTTCTGAGGAAATATCCCAACGATAACCCATGCCGTAGAGCGACGTGACCTCATTAAAGTTAGCATCTAGGCAGAGGAATTTTTTGCGAATTCGTTTGATATGGGAGGTGATAGTATTGTCGTCAACAACCATATTGGCGTCCTGCATTAACTGCTGCCTGTTGCGCACTATGCCAGCTCTATTTGCCAAAGCATGGACAATCCAAAATTCAGTGACAGTGAAATCTAAAGGTTGTGATGCCCAGCAAATCTGCATTTTATCGTTATCAATCGTTAATAAACCACGCTTTAACAGGCGCTTGTGATCCGTGGGTTGTTGCTGTAAATCAATACGGCGAAACAAGGCACTGATCCGCACCATTAAATGCGCCAGTCCAATATCCTTGCTTAAATAATCATCTGCTCCCATCCGTAATCCTGAAATAGTATCAAAATCATTATCGCGCGCGGTTAAAAAAATGATAGGGACGGTTTGTGAAAGCTGGCGTAATGCCTGACAAAGCGTAAATCCTCCCTCATATTCATTGCCTAAACCAATATCAATAATGGCTAAATCCGGTAAACGGATTTCAAAGGCGGCAATCGCGGTCAGCCTATCCGCATAAGCCTCCACCCGATAACCTTGTTTATTCATTAAATCTGCATAATTTTCTCGGATTGATTTTTCATCTTCGACAATAGCAATTCGTTTCATATTTTTATCTTGAAGATCGGGTAAAGGAAAACTCAGTATATATGAAAAATGCCAAGGCAAAAGGGCTGCACGATGATTGCCATTTTTTGAACATCATTGATCAGCGTTTTGCCATTTTGTTAACCCTAAAAGGACATAAGGTTTTGCTTAAATAAGAGCATCAAAAAGAGGCGTTTAATAAAGCGACTTATTAAAAAATAACAGGACAAAAGAGTATGAGCAGTAACAACAAATCAATTGTACAAAAATCAACTATCAGCATGGTGATCCTATCCGTCATCGCGGTCGGGATAATTACATTGCAGGATCATTTTAATAAAGGTTATCTGGCAGAGCAAAATCATACTGAGCAGATAAATAATCATGCCCCTATCGAAACTATCTCGTTAGCCGAACCAGAGGAAATTAACCTGCATGCGCAGTCCAAGCTTATTTCCGAAGCAGCGATTGCAGAGCCGATAGGTAACATGTCACTGCCAAGTAAGGAGAGCGTTTTATTCGCCCTTGGTTCTGCCCAAATAAAGCCTGACTATTTCACCGTCTTAAGCGCAACGGCGAAGCAGATAAAAATGTCTGTTAAGGATGAACAGATTGTTTGGCAAATTGTGGGGCACGCTGATCACAGCGGCACGGCTCAATTTAATCTCAAACTCGCCAAACAACGTGCTCAAACTGTCGCTGATTTCTTGCTGAATAAGGGGGTGGAACAAGCGCAGTTATCGGTTCTTTCCCTGGGTGAGAGTGCCCCGGTGACATTGGATCCAATCCGCACATCCAACCCTGTGGATCGCCGTGTTGAAATTCATCTTTATCAAGCAGAAATAGCGACGTTAGCAAAACAGTTAAACAGAGCAATAAACCCCTCAGACCCGCATAAACAAAAAATTAAGCAGCTGCAGGCGCCGAGAGTGGAGCAGGTAGCTGAGCAAGTCGTGGGTCAAGTAGCGGGTCAAATAATTCCCTCGGTGTTCGCTGCCTCAGTACTTGCTAAAAGGAGGTTTGCGTTTAAACAACAGCAAGCCTTTGTAAAAACATCTGCTGTGTTCACGTTTTAATTTAAATCCGAAAATCAAGGAGAGCTTTTATGGCGCATTTCAAATTGCCCAATAAAAATAATAAAAATATTACTAAGCAGCTGTTTAGAATGCCTTTATTACTCTTTATTATATTGCTGTCGAGTCACCTATCGAGTAATGAACTGCCCGCACAAATGCAGCAGGAAGAAATAACCAGGCTTAGCTCTGATCAGCAAATCGTCACCCAGTTCGCAACTGTGCTTACCAGCGATCAAAAAATATCTTCTTCCACTTTGGTAAGCGGTGTTAATCAACAGATTATCAGGAGTCTGCCGCAGGGAAATATAAGTTCCTTGCCGCAAACCGCTATCGTCAGTGATTTATACCAAAATGTCGGATTTTGGATGCTCCTCTTTGCCGCGATATTTTGGATTATTGAACGTCATTTTATTAATGATAAAACATTTAACCACTGGCAGGGATAATAAAATGGCAGTATTAAAAGCGAATGAAAAAAAACGGTTCACTTTTTTAAAAAACAAAAGCAGGCGCTTAAGTCTTTACCATAAAGTACTGCTTGCCATTACCCTGATAGCCATTTCACTTTTTGCGCAGGGTATCTATAAAGAGGGTAAAGTGATTGTAACGCAGCGATTACTGAGCTTCGCCTGGGCGTCTCATCTACAGGATGGAGAAACGCATAAGCCATGGCCCTGGGCAGAGAGCGGGCCCATTGCTCAGTTAAGCATTGCCGGACAAGCCCCTTTAATAGTGATCAAAGGTGCGAGCGCGCGTCATTTAGCCTTGGCACCTGCCTGGATGGTTTCCAGTAGCGGCTTTGGTCAAGCAGGCAACAGTGTTGTGCTGGCAGATAATGACAGGTATTTTAAGCAGCTTAAAGATGTAAAGTTAAACAGCTATTTAACGCTGGATACTTATCCAAATCTACAATTAGATTATCAGGTTATAGCCACAAAAATCGTTAATAAAAAAGACTTGTCGGCATTGGATGTGGCCGATCAGGAGATACTCACCTTAGTAACCAATTACCCCTTACAAAGCCGTATTAGCAACAGTGAATTACGTTTTGTGGTGATAGCAAAAAGAATAAAACAGCCATTTTCTGATCTTAATTTAGCAAGGATAAATTATTAACATGTTTATGCACTTAACTCAGGTGAGAAAATATAATTGATGAAAATATATTAACCGGGCATTCCAAACCCGTTTTAGGTATAAACCATCGGATTTTCAGGAGTAAATTATTTGAGATATTGGCCCCATACAATCAATAATGACTCTGTTCCTCTTGTTTGAATTCCCCTCCAGTTTCTCCTCTTGTGAGGTGCTTAATACATGAATCTCTTGTAAGCAAAAAAACAGCCAACGGGTTGCCGGTTTTTGCGTTGGTTTGTATATGCAATAGGGGAAATAGATCGATCCCGCTTTGAGATCTTTTCTCATATTTAGCTGTTTTTAGCCTACTAAGGTGATATTTTACGATTTTTTGACCCCTTCATTATCATTGAGATTACCGCTAGTAGATTACATGCAGATCGGGATTCCTGCTGTAGCCGCGTACAGATTATATGTTTACCTACCCACCTACCTAGCTATTTACTTATTGTTTGAAACCACAATAGGGAACGCTAAATTTAACAATCCCAGAGTTTGAACGGCTCATATCAACAAGTTAATAATTTTTAACCAGCAGAAAAGTTAATTAAACACCCACACAATTGAACTACATAGGGCGCATCTGTTGCGTATTTAAGTTAATGGAAATTGCTTTGCAAATTGCAAAGCAATTTCAATCCACCGATTAAAAAACTTATAGTTAAATTTGTAAGTAACTGTATCTGTTGTGTTATTTTTATTGGCACGGATCTTGATAGGTAATGTATAAGTAAGATATTGGTCTTACTGTTTATATAATAAAAAGAGGTCTCTATGAATAACTCAATGTCAAGTAAAAGAAAAAATCGTGGTTTTATACTAACTACAGAGCTAGTTTTGGTCGCCACTATTATGGTCGTTGGTTTAATTGCCGGTCTTGTCACAGTACGTGATTCGGTGACGGCTGAAATGGAAGATGTTGCCGAGGCTATTGGTCACTTTGATCAAACTTATGCCTTTAACGGCTTAGTCAATGGCGAACAAACAGCAACCGTTGCAGGTTCTGCCTTTGGTGATGCACCAGATACTTTGGCAGGTGATGATGTTGTATTTACTTTTGTTGCCCCATCGACAGAGGAAGGTGACGGCGCAACGGCTGACAGTGCTGGAGCTGAATCAGCTAGACTTGCCGGCACCATTATCGCGCCATAGTCAACATCCTTACTTTATCACTGATTCAGTACATGAGTCGGTGATAATAGTCCCTTATCATTTCTTAAATATTTGAGGTGTTCCCATGAAACGTAAGTGGAGAGGAAGTACCATCGCTGGATTTGTAATTTTTATTATTTCAGGTTTGTCAGCCAGTTTATTAGGGGTGCGACAGTTTGAACGTCATACCACCCATGAGGTTATAGCTATTAATTCTGATATTAATAGTGGTACCCGGATAAATCAGACGATGTTAAGTAAGGTGAGAGTGGATAACGCGGTACAAGGCATTAAAGACCCGGCATTTATGATAGGTAAATATCTCAGCAACGATAAGAAGCAAGGCGAAACAATACAGCGGTCCGATTTAAAAAAACCGGCTCAATCTTGGTTGGCACAGCAAATCCCCCAAGGCAAAGTGCTTTATACGCTAAAACCAAAGCCGGGTTCCATTCCGCATACTCAACTTAGAAACGGAGATTATTTTGATGTCTTGGTTGCCAATAGTCGTGGCGTTAGAACCGTAGCCCGCAGTGTGTTGCTGGTCGGAGCAATGTCAGATAACGCTAATAAAAAAAACCAAACTAAAAACGCTTTATCGGCCTCTGTTAACCCACAAAAAAACAAACCGCAGCCTTTGTTTTTGGTGGTGGCGGTATCTCCTGAAGAAGTTTATGACCTGGCGCGTATTGGTGCCAAAGAAGCTGTTTCTCTTGTACTGCACGGCGTTAAGAGTGAAACGATTGGTAAGCGATTATCTATGATATCGAAACAAACGCACCGTCAAGTCGAGCTTATTTCCGGACCCAATAGACGCATGGTGAAAATAGCGCTTCAGTAATCACCTTAGCAAAGCAATCGTTTTGTGAATATGAATAATTTGATGGACTAATTATATTGAATTTGAGGAAATGTAAATGAATAAGCTTAACTATATTACTCTGCTGTTATTGACTGGCTGCAGCACGGTTCAAACCCCGATGAAAGAACCGTATTTTAATCAACATCATGTGCTTAACCACTCAAAATCAATAGCAACTTATTATCAATTCGCGCATGATTTTGATGTTTTGCCTGCTAAACCGCTCGATAAGTCAAGGCAAGTAGTGCTGCGTTGTATTAGGGCACATAAAAGTACTATGGGTGATGACGTAAGTACACACAAGCCATCTTACTTAGATAGTCAAACAGACCATCATGTTCAGTTGCAGCATTATCGAATGGCCACTCCATTTCATCAAAATGATGCACAGTTAACGCAAATAATGATGTCTGAATTAAAATTTTTCTATCAAAAATTAGAAAATATAAGTCAACCTTACCATTTGTTTGTTTTAGGTCATACCAATAGTGATGGTAGCTTGGCACTTAATAATCGACTCTCAAGCCAGCGTGCAAAAAATGCGCTGCAATACCTCAATTCCCTTGGTGTTGAACATGACTTGATGACAACTATAGGGATGGCAGACAGTTTGCCGCTGGCCACTTGGGATAAAAATAAACATGCGAATAACCGTCGCCTGGAAATTTTTATATATCGTCCTGATAATACTAAGCCAACCCTGGAGAATCATTGTTATGAACGTATATTATAAATTGAACAGTCATCTATTACTTTTGTTATTCAGCTGCTTATTTGTTTCGTTACGAGCATTTGCGGGGTTAGATTATATCGAGGATGCTAATGGTAAAAAATTGGCTAACCATCGCGACTTTATTCAATGGACGCATTCAAGACTGGTTTTTAGTGAAGAAATTAAACGTGTCGCGGTAGGACAAGATAAAACCTTGGAAGTTGAGATTATTGGCACTAAAGAGCTGTTGATACTGGCGAAACAGGTTGGGAAAACGTCGATGATCGTCTGGTATGAAGGTGGACGAACCGAAACGTTCTTATTTAGTGTCACTGAAGACTTATCAGTGTTACGCAGTGCTTTAACTGATATTCACCCCGCTATTCGACTTGAGCTGGCGCCTGATCGTCCAGCCTTAATCTTACGCGGGACCGTGCCATCGATTGATTACAAAATTGCGGCTGAAGCGGCTGCTCGACATTATTTAGGGGCGAGTCAAAAAAATAAACCGGGCAAAACCGGCAATAACTCCGCGCAAGTATTTTCCGATGCATTGGACATGATTACTGCTAATCAAAATACCTCGACAAATGATATTTTCAGGTTAAATGCCAGCCAACTGCTCGGTCAATCTCAAGCGGCTATTATCAATTTAATTAAATTAAAAATAATGCCAAGAACCTTGGAGGAGAAAGTCGAGGATGCTATTAGCAACTACCATCAAGGCACAGTAACAGTTACCCGTATAGTTAAGGGGGATATTGCGAATAATCAAGAAGATATTCTTCTACTTGACGGTGATGTAGCAGATCAGGTGGCATTAACGCGGATCCTCAACATCGCGGCACGTCTTTTCGTCGGTAGTGATAACAGAGGGGAGATCACCATTACCGCTGTAACCGATGAAGGGGGCGGTATATTAAGTCAGCTCGGCGCCAGCAACACTGGCAGCAGTCTCTTTGGTAAATCGACGACGGGTAAAAAAGGTAATGATATACGCTCAAATATTGCGCGTTCCAAACTCTTGTCTATGGCTGACGGTCGTATTTTATCGACGATTAAAGTGAAGGACTTACCCAAAATTCGGGTAGCTGTTCAAATTCATGAAGTAAACCGTAATAGAATGCTACGTTGGCGTCCTGATTTTAGTTTAAAAACTAATGGTTATAGCGAAGATGGGTTGTTCGGCCTAGGAGGTTTATCAGAACAGTCCGAAGGGGCGAATAGCATTGAAAATGCGCTGCAACTGTTAGGAGGCTCATTGACAAATAATTTACAGTTTACAAGCAATGCTATGGCTTTTGATTTGCTTTTCTCATTAATGGAACAAGAAGGCATTTCAAAAAGCTTGTCTAGGCCAACTATAACCGTTCTCACGGGGGAAACCGCGGTATTTAATGTCGGCGGTGAAGTGCCTATTCCGACAGCATTTGCGCCAACAGGCATCAAATCAGGGGATGAAATTGGCAGTAACACGGCAGGCGTGTTTAGTGGTACCACCTTTAAATCTTTTGGGGTCTCACTCAGTTTACGGGCAGTAGTCGATGAAGATGACCGTATTACGTTAGATATTAATCCTTCAATCTCTGCACCAGATACTTTGTTAACACAACAAATATCAGGCAGTACCGGCAGTAAGCTTAACAGCTCTGCATTTAATGTACGCAGTATCAATACAACGGCGCAATTAAAAGATGGACAACCTTTGGTGTTAGCCGGCTTAGTTTATAGTGAACATTCATCAAGTGATAACTTTACGCCAGGCCTAAATAGCGTGCCTGTACTGGGTAAGTTAGCCCAGCAATACAATGACACTGAACAAGAGCGTGAATTGGTTATTATTGTCACTCCGACCTTAGTGAGAGAATCCCGCGGCGACGTTCATTTGTGGTCATTTCCGAGCACTTTTGAGTTGGCGGCAAGTGCACTGATGCCGGTTGCAAAACAACCATACGTATCAATAACTGCAGAGGATTAGAACATGAAAAATCTTATTATCACCTTGACCTGCTTCTATCTCATTGCTTGTAGTTCGATCACCAAGCGTTCATTGGTGGACAATACCGATCCTAATGAACAAGTCACTCGCATCTTCACCACTTTTCACGAACAAACCGATAAAGGGATGACATGTCATCCAGAGTCTACGCCAGGCCAACAAAATGATTGTGAAGGTCTTCTAAAAGAAGCCATGCAATTGTATACCGCCTTTCCGAATAACGAAAAGGCACAGATGCTCAATGCTTTTTTATTCTATGAGCATGGCCGGCGTGAACAAGCGACATTTTTGTTAGATCAGCTGCTACAGCAGAATAAACCGCGTCCTGAGGCTGCCATCATGCGCAGTAAAATGGCAATGGAAGAGGGTAACCTCAATCTAGCGCAAAGCATATTACTACAACAAATAAATCAAAATCCTATTTATAGTGAACTGCATGAAACCCTCGCGGCGGTTTACTATTTAAAGGATGATTATGTGAAAGCATTACAAGCCTTAAGTAGAGCTGAGCAATTTGGTGCGCCTGACTGGCGAGTTAGCTTCCACCGAGGTTTAGTGTTTGAAAATCAAGGTTTGCGTGAAGCTGCTTGTTTACAGTACTTGAAAACTTCACAGATCAAATCTGATTTTTTATTAGCGACGAGCCGTATATTTGCGTTATCAGATATTCCGGTATGTTTACAATTTGAACCTTTTATAAGGGGATAACTCATGTTTGAATCAAATGACCAGGCACAAAACTCTGCGGATATTCGCCGTATTCGCCAATTTATTCACCAACAATTAATCGGCTCCGTAGACTTAGAGCAAGATCAAAATCTCCATGAGGCAAAGGTTTTAAAAATAAAAATAGCGACGTTAATTGCGCAATTTGAAGAAAAAATGGGTATGCCTATTGGGGCCGACATCCATCTGCAGATAATGGATCAAATTACCCATGAAGTTAATGGTTATGGACCTTTAACAGGTTTAATGATGGATCCTGGCATCTCGGATATTTTAATTAACGGCGCAAAGGATATATGGATTGATCGCGCAGGTAAATTACAAAAAACGGCCATTGAATTTGATGACCAGCAACATTTGCGTCGAATGCTTGATAGGTTATTGGCAGATCAAGGCAAACGATTGGACAGCCAATCACCAACGGTCGACGCTAAACTACCTGATGGTAGCCGCTTGCATGCTTTAATAGCGCCACTCTGTAAAAATGGGCCAGTGGTATCGATAAGGCGATTTACCCACCAACCACACTCTGCGGCTGCATTGGTAAAAAATGGAATGCTATCACAAAATATGCTTGATTTTCTGACTGTTGCAATCAAAGCAGGTTGTAATATGGTTATCGCTGGTGGTGCATCTGTAGGAAAAACTACCTTATTAAATGCGTTATCTGAATTTATTCCAAGCGCTGAGCGAGTCATAACCATCGAAGAATCAGCTGAGTTATGCCTACGCCATCCACATGTGATCTCACTAGAAGCTCGGCAAAAAAACAATCATGGTCAGGGTGGTTTCCCGTTACGTGAATTACTGCGTAATGCACTGCGTATGCGTGCAGATCGAATAATCATCGGTGAAGTCCGTGGCGAAGAGGTATTTGATATGCTGCAAGCTATGACCGTGGGACATAACGGCAGTATGACAACTGTACATGCTAATCATCCTCGTGATGTCATTGGGCGATTAGAATCTCTCGCTTTGTTAAGTCATGAGCAAATGCCCATGAGCAGCATTCATAGTCTACTGAGTGCTGCGATGAAACTCATCGTATATTTAACCCGAAGCCAGGACGGTAACCGCTACGTTACCCATATTTGTGAAGTGATACCAGAGCAAGGCCATTTAGCAGTGAAAGACATTTTTTCTCGGCAAGTATATGAACCATTCCCCAGTAAAAATAAGGCACAGCCGCAAGATAGGCATTATCAAGAGCATTACCGTCCGCCACAACTTATTAGTCAGTTAACAGAGAAAGGGGCTGTAATAGCTGAGCATTTTCACTCTGGATATGTCATTAAATAAAGGATCTGCATATGTTTGAAATGATATTTTTTATAGGATCATTAGTCGTTGTATTGGCTTCCTTCATATTCATTAACTATCAAACCAAGCATACAATGGCGGCTAATGGCGATATAACCCAAGTTTTGTTAGCAACAGTAGATAAAAAAATAAATTTTTGGCAGCGCGCAAGGTGGTTAGTGGGAACGCAACTTCCGCCAATATTGCTGAGCATGGTGGTTTTAACGACGGGCACTCTGCTTGGCTTGTTATTTTTAGATTATTTTCCAACTCATTACTATTTAGCGCTGATTACGAGCTTGCTATTTATGTTGATTATAGGTTTGCTGGTGAAAGATATTTTGGCATGGCGGGCTAAAATATTTGAAAATGCACTCTATGATATTGTGCTGACAATGCACGCGGCTGCTTCGTGCGGTGCACCTGCATCGCTGGCATTAGCACAAGCGGCAGAGAATTCGCGTGGATTTATTAAAGGCGCATTAAATAATATGCTTCAACGGCTTGAGTTAGGTGCTGATATTAAATCTTCCAGCAAAGCTTTGGCCGATCATTTTCCCTCTGAAGGCATGCGCTTGTTTCTAAATAGCATCGAATTTTGTTGGCAGTCAGAGAGTAATTTAGAAGCCGTTTTAGCCGGGTTAGCCAGCGTATTGCGTGAAAGGTTAGCTTTTAAACGTAAAATTATAGGGCAATTATCAGGTACAGTTTACGCTGCAGTTACTGCTGCTCTTTTTCCTTATGGACTGATCCCATACTTAAATTGGCAGCAGCCTGATTGGCTTACTCCTTTGACGGAACATCCTTATGGACCGATTTTTTTAGTCAGTGCATTGACCTGTCAAGTCGTTGGTTTTATTTGGATCAGGGCTATTTTAAGGAGTACTCTATAATGTCAGGTTTTGCGATTGACATAACCCTGCTGATCACCACTGTATTGAGCCTGATACTGGTCTATCAACTGCAAAAGATCAGCACGGCTCAGCCTAATACAATCTTACCAACGCTACCCCAAAAATCGACTGGTCGATTTAGTACACTGTTATGGCCACAGGTTTTGATTAGGCAAGCGGGCATCAACCCCGAAGATATTAAACCGTTATATTTTCCAATTAAAATAATGATCACGCTAACCGTCATACTGTGTCTGTATGAGTTTCCTTCGCCATGGCAGCATGGTCTAGTCGTAACAATTGCTGCAATTACGGGTTATTACAGTATAGATTTATGGTTACTGCAGCGTAGGCAACAGAGACGCGATCAAATCATTCACAGTTTAAGTTTTTTTATTGATTTGATCATAGCGCAACTTCAAGCTGGTGCTTCATTACAACAAGCCATTAAAACCTCGGGGAGTATTGGCTTTGTTGCCACTCACCCACTCGCCTTAGAATCAAAGCTTATGTATGCCGAGTTAGAACTTGGACAAGACTGGGCAACTTCGTTTTCAGCTCTTTGGCAACGTACAGGCGTTACTGAACTAAAACAGCTTTCGATCATTATTAATACCGGATTACGGCTTGGGGTACCCATTTCATCAACCTTAGCGCATCAGTCGAATATTTTAAGAGATAAGCAGCAACAATTGATGCTCAAAAAAGTCAACAAGAAAAACATTGAAATGTTATTACCAATGATCCTGGTTTGTCTGCCAATGTTTTTTGTACTGGTGCTATTTCCGGCCATTGTACAAGTGAGTGAAGTATTTAAATTACTTAAACTTTTATTTTAACTAACAGGCTCTAGTCAGACTCGATGTGTTATCAAAGGAACCCACAATGAAAAAGAATTACGCGGCTAAGTTTAGCAAACACAAACAACAGGGCTTTATTATTACTTTGGAATTACTGTTAATTGTTACCATTTTGGTCTTGGGTACTTTGGGTGGAGTGATCGCTATCCGCGATGCGTTAGTTAAGCATTATAGTAACCAGCAAGCACAGAAAACCTTGGTCGTAGATGATAATGGCGCAGTACTGGGCGAAGCGGTCGATTATGATGAGCATGACGCGCCGAGAATATTTTATATTGACCGAACATTGGAGCAGAATTATCGCGTCTTGATTGGCGTCCGTGATGACCGATTTACCAGCCGAGAACCTATTTATTATAGCGGCAGCCAGTGTAGCGGCGACCCTTGTATTAAAAGTATCAGCGACGAAGCTACAGATAGTCAAGGCATAGACTCACTGCCTGGCACTGGCAGTGTCAGTTATTTTAATGCCTTACAGGGCCAGCCTAATTACGCTATCGGGAGAGGTGATGAAGGTTTGCAAGGGTTTCTGTATCGAGAATCCATTCAACAATGCCCGGTCAACTCAAGCGAAATTGGATCTCGCTGGTTGTCGCAGAAAGTGGTTAGTGGGGAGCCCTGTGAGGAGTACAGCGCAGAGAGCTCAGGAACCAGTGCGGCTTATGCCGATTGTTTGATCGATACCGGGGACGATTGCCAATGCCCGGTCAATTACCTTGACCAAAGTGATATATTGAGCACTTATCTACCTGAAATAGAAACACAACTTTTTACTGTTATTGCTAGTATAAATAATGTGTTGTTGCCAACTGGGCAGCAAATTGAAGACGTCACTATCGGCACTTTATGTTGTCCTGAAGCGAGCAGTTTAAGCGGTGTTGATTTAGTTGATGCTGCGACTTACTCAATAGTTAATACCCTGATCAATGATCCAAATTTACAGTTAAACAATGGGATAAAAAATCGACTCGACAATATCATAAGTCCTCTGCAGGGAGAGTTGCTTTGTGAGTCACTGGCACAATTTAAATTAGCCGTCTCAGTACCATCGGCAAATGATCCGGACAAAAATGCGCTTGAACCTTTTTTAAGTCCGTTCTGGGTTAATTTACCCCTAGATTCGTCAGAGGATAATTGGCAGAGTATAGCCCCCACGGGAGAATGATAAATACTAAGGCAGAGTGAAATATCAATGAGCTGGTTGATGCTTAGCCGCTTTCTATCCGTCCAGTCTTACAATCTGTTAATGAAGGTTAATTTATTAGATGTGATCGCTGGGAAATCAACAATGCTGGCATTAAGAAAGGTATTTTGGCACGGCATTTATATATATGTCCTCAACGAACTTGTTTTCATTAAAGCTAGGCGAAAATTGTACCAGACTTAGAGACTTAGAGATTTAGAGATTTAGAGACTTAGAGACTTAGAGACTTAGAGACTTAGAAACATGGAAACATGGAAACATGGAAACATGAAAACATGAAAACATGGAAATTTTGCGATACTCGCTTGATTTTCATATTATTTAATTAATATTAAAGTTAATTTTTTACGTTTTATGGTTAGATGTGTCAGGCGTTTTGCTTTGCAAAATGCAATGCAAAATAATAAACAAGGGTGTAAATGTACGCGGCTTTTATTTAAAGCTTTTAAATCAAAGTGTTACTATTTGGTATATATCTTGCTTCATAACTAATACGTTTTGCCAACAGCTAAAGTGAGCCAGATGAAATCAACCATTTTTAATACCAGTATTTTGCTCGTTTTTTGGACATTAGCCTTCAATTCTATGGCTGCGAATAATTCAGTACCACCAAGCATTAAATCATACAGTTTTGCTGTGGTGCCACAACAAGCGGCGAGTCGGTTGCTACGAGAGTGGGGACCTGTCCTGCAATATCTGCAAGAAAAAACCGGTTATCGCTTTTATTTTAAAACAGCAGCAGATATTCCTACTTTTGAGGCTCGGCTGGCAAAAGGTGAATATGATTTTGCTTATATGAATCCTTATCATTTTACTGTGTTTAATGACGGAGATGAAGGTTATCAAGCGGTCGTTAAAGCTAAAAATAAGGTTATTCAAGGAATTATAGTGGTCCGTAAAGACTCGAGCATTAGTTCGGTCGCTGAATTAGCAAAGCACACTTTAGCTTTTCCTGCACCAGGGGCCTTTGCTGCCAGTATATTGCCGAGAGGCTTTCTTACTGCAAACCATATTGCTTTTAATCTGAAGTATGTTTCTTCTCATGATTCCGTTTATAAATCAGTAGCGAAGGGACTTTATATTGCTGGTGGTGGAGTCATTAGAACGCTTAATGCGCTTGAGCCAGAGGTACGCGACAAATTGAGAATATTATGGACTTCAGAAAAATACACTCCTCATGCGATCGCGATGAAATCTTCTTTAGATACCTCAGTGTTCAAGCAAGTCCAACAAGCGCTCAGTGAATTAGATCAAGATGACCCTGGCCGAAGATTATTAGCGCCACTAAAGTTAACCGGCTTTGAGGCAGCAATAAATGCTGATTGGGATGATGTTCGCGCCTTACAGCTGGATTTACATCTGGGTGAAAAGAGGGGAGGCTGATGACTTTTCGTTTAAAAACTATTTTAGGAATTGCTTTTATTGAAGGGGTGTTACTGGCAATTCTCATTGTCAGCAGTATTAATTATCTATTACAAATCAGCGAGGAGCAATTAGCTATTCGCGCTAAAACCACAGCAGAGCTATTAATAAATCTTACCTTTGAAAGCATTCTAACAAAAGATGTCGCCACGCTTGAAAGTATTGCTGAACAAGTACTGAAATCACCAGAGATGGTGTATTTACGTATTATTGATACAGAATATAACTTAGTGACTATGGGGGATGAAACAGCGTTAGCTGATCAATTTATTGAAGACACGCAGTTGTCTTTAGTCGATGACGGTATTTTTGATGCCAGCGCCGAAATTGTAGCCAATGGCATAGTTTATGGCCGTGTCGAAATTGGCATTGCGATAGGTGAAACGTTGGAATTGATAGGCGCGGCTAAGCGACATTTAAGTTGGTTAGCCTTGATAGAAATGCTAGGAGTAGCATTATTTTCCTATATTTTAGGGAGTTATCTCACTAGGGGACTATCTCGGTTAACCTATGCAGCTGAAGAACTTGCGAATGGGGCTTTGGGTCATAGGATCGCGGTGGTAGGAAAAGATGAATTAGCAACAGCCTGTATTGCATTTAACTTAATGTCGCAACGCTTAGCTGAAACGAGCAATATTACTAATCGAAGTGTTTCGGAAGGAGAGAAATTAAATGAAAAACTCTTTATTCAGCAGCAAAAACTAACCACAATTTTAAATACTGCAGTCGATGGTTTTGTCATTATTGACGAACAAGGGATAATTGATGAAATCAACAATGCTGGTGCTCTACTTTTTGGCTATAGTGTTGAGCAATTAATTGGCTGTAAGGTGTCATGCTTAATGGCAGAGCCTTTCAGTAAGGATCATGATGGCTATTTAGCGCATTATAAAAAAAATAAAGCGGAAAAAATTATAGGCATAGGCCGAGAGGCAACAGGTTTGCGCAAAGACAGCAGCACTTTTCCCATGGATCTGGCTGTTTCTGAAATGAAATTAGGTCAGAAAACTTTATATGTTGGGCTAGTTCGGGATTTGACTGAAAAGAAAAAATACCAATATGAACTACATAAAAGCGAAACACTAAAACTGGCCATTGTAGAGGCGAATCTCGATGCCTTAGTCACCATAGATATTAATAGTCAAATTGTTGAATTTAGTCCTCAAGCAGAGCATACCTTTGGTTATACCCGTGAAGAAGCCGTTGGGCAATCCATGCCGGAATTATTGATGTCAGCCGAAATGCGGCCAATGCATAATAAGGGAATGGCACACTTTACAGAGTCGCAACAAGGGACAATTATTGGTAAAATAATTATGGTAACGGCTATGCGTAAAAATGGTCAGTTATTTCCTATTGAATTAACGGTACAACCGATAAACTTAGGTAATGAAATGTTGTTCACCGCTTTTATTCGCGATATTACTGAACGTAAAGCATTCGAAGATGAATTACAGCAGGCCAAACAAAAGGCCGAAGCCGCTTCTGAAGCAAAATCCCGTTTTCTTGCGCACATGAGTCATGAAATTCGTTCGCCATTAAATGCAGTATTAGGCTCAGTGGACTTATTACTTCAAGATGAAGTTGATAAAGAAAAACGTTTATATGCTAAAACTGCACAATCATCTGCCAAATCATTATTATTGTTAATAAACGATATTCTTGATTTTTCAAAAATAGAGGCTGGACAACTACAGTTAACTAATGGACCTTTTGAGTTAGATGCCTTGATCACTGAGACCGCCGATAGTATGACTTATCGTACCCAAGAAACTGGGCTACAAAGTGCTATCGTGATGAACACCTCGTTTGGCTTTGAGCTATTAGGTGATGTATTGCGAGTACGGCAAATAATGATTAACCTGGTTGATAATGCATTAAAATTCACTGAAACCGGTGCGGTAGTGGTCATTATTAACACTAGCCATGAAGAAGATGAACGAGTCTTTGTTAATTTTACTATCAAAGATACCGGTATTGGTATCCCCAAAGATGAACAAGAACGTTTATTCCAAGAATTTCAGCAAGTTGATAATTCAGACTCTACGCGTTTCGGAGGCACAGGTTTAGGTTTATCTATTTGCAAAGGGTTAACAACGGCAATGGGGGGCACTATTGAGTTGGCGAGCCAAGTTGACCAAGGGACACAATTCTCAGTCACTTTACCTTTTACTAAAGGCCTGCCTTTGCCGCAAGCAGAGAGGCACACAAAGTTTGAAGAAAAATGTAGCGGGATTTTTATTGGATTTGAACCATTAACAACGGCTACCTTAGTCGAGTATTATACCACTCGAGGAGAGTCAGTTGACGTTGTTGAAAATGTGGCCGCAGCTTTACCGCTGATTAGTCGTCATACTTTTGCTATTTTGATTAATGCTTCTTTACCTGAAGATGAACTCCTCACCCTGAGTGAAAAAGCGCGATCACTTAAGGTTAAACATCTTATTTTAACCAGTGTAAATTTAAATACCAAGACCAGCCGTCTGATAAAAACGGGCACTTTTGATGATTTTTTCGTAATGCCATTAGTCGTCCATAAAATATTTGAGCGTATTAATGAAATTTCACAGAACAAAATATTGCAGGCTAACTTGCTTAACCCGAATAGCGAAGCGAACTGCAAAAGACAGCTTAAGCGCGATACGTTTAGTAATGAAATTACAAAAATAAAAGAATCAAATAACTCAGCGCCTTTAGGTCATATTCTCTTAGCAGAAGATAGTTTAGCCAATCAGATTGTCGCAAAGGGCTTAATTACGCGAGCAGGTTATACCCTTGATATTGTTGAAAATGGTCAGCAGGCGATTGATGCATTTTTACTGGGGTTCTACGATATTATATTGATGGATCTGCGCATGCCGATCATGAATGGCTTAGAAGCTACCAGCAAAATACGTGCTTGTACTGGGGGAAATGATATCACCATTATTGCCTTAACAGCCAATGCGAGCCAAGAAGACAAAGAGCGTTGTTTAGCGGCAGGCATGGATGATTTTCTGGCTAAACCCATTGATAAAAAGCTTTTGTTTGAAATGATAGAAAGACATATGTTGCTCAATACCCAGTTCAAAATATCACAAAAGGCTCTGCCCAATATGACCAATAATATTATCCTAAGCAATGAGGCTGATCAAAGCCTAGTGATAGACCCTCAGGTACTTCAGCAATTGTCTGATGATGTTTCAGCAGAAGCACTTCCACAAATGCTGGAAGTATTTTTACAGGAAGTGAAGATTCGAGCACAACGCGTAGCTGATGGCTTAACCAACCTCACTTTTAGCACTTTTGAAGATGAAGCGCACACTTTGAAAAGCTGTGCTGGCACTTTTGGTGCTATTCGTTTACAAATACTGGCCGAAGAACTTGAAATGGCATGTAAAACTGAGAATCGTGAGCTGGTGCTAAAACTAGCAAGAGAACTTCCTGAATTATTAAACATTACGATTGCAGCTTACCAACAACAATATCCGTATTTAGCTTGATCAATTTAATAATAAAGTAACAAGTACTTTGTTATTAAATAAGCATTTTAAAGTTTGCAGTGATATCTGCTTAGTTGTCGATCCCTGTTCATTTAGTATTAGCTGCTGGTCATGTTAATGCTCTTGTCAATGCTGAGAATGGATAAATCACTCTCCTAAATAATACGAGGTTATTGCAGATAAAAGTTATGACGGCAAAAAACTTAGATAACATCTACAAGAAAACGGCTGAAGTAATTAAATTTTTCTAGCAATAGCAAAAAGATACTATAAATTAGAGCGAAACTATGTATGTATGGGTGCCTTGGCCTTCAGCGTCAGTTCAATTCCCATGCATTACGGATTAATTATTGAACACGAAAGTTCAACAGACCCTAGGGAAGGGAGTAACTATGTCTCAAACTACTTTATTTCAAAAATCTCAAATATTACTGGTAGAAGACAGCCCATCATTAAGTGCCCTGTATAATAGATATCTTTCACAAGCAGGTTATAGCGTTACTTCGGTTACTACTGGCGGCGAGGCTTTACTTGAATTAGAGCAGAAAGTACCTGACTTAGTCCTACTGGACTTACGTTTACCCGATATGTTTGGCATGGACTTGCTAAAAACAATATTTGAGCGTGGCCTTGGTTGTGCTGTGGTGATTATAACGGCCCATGGATCTATTGATTTAGCCATTGAAAGTATGCAATGTGGCGCCTCAGACTTTTTAACTAAGCCCTTTGATGCTGGTCGGCTAAAAGTAACAGTCAATAATGCGCTAGAAAAACATCGTCTCAATGATATTTTAACGCATTACCAAAACACCTTTGAACGCGATCATTTTCATCGTTTTACCGGTGCCTCATTAGCAATGCAAACTGTTTTTCGTATTATCGAAAGTGCAGGCCCCAGTAGAGCGACGGTGTTTATTAGTGGCGAAAGTGGTACCGGAAAAGAATTGTGCGCAGAGGCAATACATCAAGAAAGCCCACGTAAAAGTAACTCCTTTATCGCCATCAACTGTGCCGCAATTCCCCGAGATTTGATGGAGAGTGAAATTTTCGGTCATGTTAAAGGGGCATTTACTGGCGCAGCTAATAGACGTGATGGTGCTGCTAGTCGGGCTGATGGCGGGACCTTATTTCTTGATGAAATTGGCGAGATGCACTTAGAACTGCAAAGCAAACTGTTACGCTTTATTCAAACAGGCAGCTTCCTCAGGGTTGGCGGACAACAGGAAGAGCAAGTTGATATACGTATTGTCTGCGCTACTAATCGTGATCCGCTAGCTGAAGTCAAAGCAGGGCGTTTTCGTGAAGATCTTTATTATCGATTGAATGTTATCCCCATTCAGTTACCGCCATTACGTGATCGAGGAGACGATATTCGCTTGATTGGTGAAAAACTATTACAGCGCATTGCAAAAGAAGAGAACAAAGGGTTTTGTCATTTTTCTAGCGCAGTGACTGATCTTTTTTTAACATACCATTGGCCAGGTAATGTTCGTGAGCTCGAAAATGTAATAAGAAACATCGTGGTTCTTAATACTGGCGAGCAAGTAAGTTACGATATGTTACCTCCTTCTTTTTTCCCTTCAAGGAATGATGCAAGTAGTGTTCAAAACATCTCTTCAAACCATTCTATTGCACCAGCACCTGCAATTTTATCTCATACATCTACCCAAATATCAGCACATACTCCACAAGAAGTTGGTGACATAAGGTCGTTATGGCTGGAAGAAAAAGACATCATCGAACGTGCTATTGCTTTGTGTCATGGCAATATTCCTAAAGCGGCAGCGCTGCTTGATATTAGTGCCTCAACCATTTACCGTAAAAAAGTCACATGGGATGATTTAGCTAACTGTTCTACAGCAGTTCAATGAGAAAAGGTCACCGGTCTTAGTATGTAGTCGCTAAAGTATTATAGTCTGTTGACCTTTCTTGTGCATTTTTGCAGCAATTTGCGCGTGCTTTATACAAGGTAGAGCCTGAGCTATGTATTTTTTCTACATAATCAGGCGATAACGCATACGATCGTGAGCACAAATGCTGATCTTCGGGTCATCTAAAAACGTCCTGTGCTGCGTTATTGGTTAGGGTTCCTGCACTTCAACAACCCCATCTTTATTGCTACTGCCAAGCCGGCCGACACTGCTCCCGTATTCTTTAGCTGCGCACCTGGAAAACGCTATTTGCATTATGCGAAAAATACTGCAAAAGAATATTCTCATTATGCGAATAACCCACCAACAAAAACCACAACCTATTGTTTATATTGATATTTAAATATTGGTGTGATTGTTGCTATATCCTTTATGCAAGACGTCACTATTTCAGTCAGAGTATCCAGGAGAAAAGAGATGAGCAATCTATCGGCAGGCAGGTGAGCTAATTATGAAGAAAAAAATCACCTATTTCCAATAAAAAATATTAGCAAAATTTAGTCAACAAACTGACTTAAATTAAACACTATACCAACCCCCCAAGGATAGCTTACCAACCTGGTTAGTCCGGTTGGTAAGCTATCTGGCGAGTAACTATTGAGGTACTAATAATGCAGTTGATAGCACGACTAAGAAAAATCTTTATATCCTTTAATCGCTTTCTGGATAAGCTGGAAGTATATGATCAACGTCGTAAGCAGTTGCAGCATGAAGAACGCCGCGCATCTGTGCAGGACAATCCTGATCAAGCTTTTGCTGATCTCTTTGCTAAGCCTGCTAATAACAAGCTGCACAAGCCGATCCATCCCGATGCAGTCAACAGCTCCGTGCGTGACGGCTTACCCACAACTATCGTGTATAAGAAGGGGACAAGACCAGATAACAACGGCCACCATAGAGTGTTTTAAGTTGGTAACAAATTTCCCTGTAAGTCGTTATTGCCATTTTTTTCTGATACCGCAGAGCGGGTAATAAAATATATTTGTTCTGATTGGTCTAAGGCAATACCTGCTTTTCACTTAACAGTCAGGTTAAATGCTTTGCAAAATGCAAATGAATATCAAAGTTACCATTTAAAAAAAATACATTCTGCATGGCCGATCTGTAATTTATTTCGTAATTTGCTGTTTTTTAAGGTTTGTTAAGAAAATGAAATGTAAATAAAAAACTGGCACATTATTTGCTTTTATTAAGGCACATCTTGAAGCAACAAGGAATATAAAATGAAGCCGGCTAATACTTGTATCGTTCAAGCAAGTAAAAAATTTACTGTCTTAGTAGTAGATGATGACAAACTGATGCGTTTATATGCCCGTACAGTTTTAGAAAAAAACGGATTAGTCGTTTTTGAAGCCAAAAATGGCCATGACGCGTTAAGGTCAATTCGAGCAAACAGCTTTGATGCTATTTTGATGGATATTCGTATGCCGGGTATAGATGGTTTTACCGCATGTCGTGAAATTAGACAAATGCTGCCGGATGAGTTCTTACCTATTATTGTTATTACCGGCCAAAATAACAATGAAGCCATTGAAACTGCTTTTGAGCACGGAGCCACAGATTTTGTTACTAAGCCGATAAACTGGTTGAAATTAAAAAATCGTCTGCTTTATTTAATGAATGCCAGATTTACCGCCAACGATTTAATATCAACGAAAAGGCATCGGAATGCCTTAATAGATACTATCCCTGATAATTTACTGCGCTTAAATAGTGATGGACTCGTGCTGGATATGAAATCACCCCGTACGGGTTTTGACTTAGGGCTGCCTGAGACGTTAATTGGACAGAGTCTTTATGATTTTTTGCCCTATGACGCCGTACAACAGTTTAAAAAAGGCATTGTAATGGTTCTGTCAGGCCAAGGCACCCAAGATTTTGAATTTTCTATTGAACAGTCCGGACAATGCTTTTATTTAGAAGTACGGCTAGTGCTGGCGGGCAACCATGAACTTGTTGCTGTATTACGTGACTTCAGTGAGCGCCAACAAGCCCAGGCAAAAATAACGCAATTGGCTTATTACAATAAAATCACAGGCTTGCCAAATATCGAACTGATTCGTAAAAATATCACCGAAGAAATAGCGGCGAGTAAAAGAATGGTGTCAGTTACCCGATTAAGTCTGCTTGGACTCGATTATGTAAAAAGTGTTTTAGGCCGAGAGCGTTCCAATCAGTTAATGGGCATGCTGGCCTCGCGTTTATCAGACACTGCCAATAAAAGTGCCCGCACCAATATTCAACGCCTGCCGGCAGTCGGTCAAGTGGGTGAGTCAGACTTTACTATTATCAGCAGTGATTTTAACACCAGAGCCGACCTAGTCGACTTTGCTACGACTTTGTCTGATGCTATGGAAGGAAAATTTGTGCTTGAAGGTAACGAATTCAAGCTAGTATCACGGATGGGAATAGCCATTTATCCAGATAAGAATATCAGTGAAAACAATCTGCTCGAGAAGTCAGAGATGGCACTTGAACAGGCAATTAAAAGTAAGCACAGTGGCCCACTAATTTATTGTGATGAAATAGGGCAAAAAAGTGTGAAAAAGTCACGTATGGCGAAAGAATTAAAAATTGCGATCGATAATGGTGATCTCTTTCTAAATTATCAACCTAAAGTAGATGCAACCACTCTGGAATTAACGGGCGTTGAAGCATTAGTACGCTGGAACATGCCTGACACAGGTATCATTTCCCCCGCTGAATTTATTCCCCTGGCAGAAGAAAGTGGGTTGATTTTATCAATAGGTGAATTTGTGCTTTATGAGGCTTGCCGCCAGAGTCGTTTATGGTCTGATTCACAATTAAAGGTGGTTCCTATCGCCGTAAATTTCTCCGGTCATCAATTTAACCAACAAAATTTTGTGGCAAACATACTAAAAACCTTTGACCGATACTCACTGGATAATGGACTCATTGAAGTAGAATTGACTGAATCTGTGGCAATGGGAAATAGTATCCGCGTCCGCTCAATCTTAGCTAACTTAAGCGAGCTTGGTATCAATACAGCAATAGATGACTTTGGAACGGGTTATTCGTCGCTGAGTAGCCTCAGAGAGTTTAATTTTCATACCCTAAAAATTGACCGCAGCTTTGTTTCTGAACTCAACATTGTGCCAAGTGCCAGTGCTATTGTACGAGGTATTATTACTATGGGTCATGCCTTAAATATGAAAGTGGTTGCGGAAGGGGTTGAAGAAGAGCACCAGCTAGATTTTTTACGTAAAAATAATTGTGACACTATCCAAGGTTATTTAACCGGTCGGCCAGTATCAAGTAATGAAATTCAAGAAATGCTCATGACAAAATAACGTTTTATTCAGGTGTGTTTATAAATACACACTTGGATAAGATCCTTTGCTAACTCAACGCCAACTCTAGTATTATTCATTTTAAAGGCTCTGAATATTTTTTGTGTGGTGACAATTACCTATTTCTCAAGTAACTGATAATAATATGGTGAGTAGTTGCTTGATAAAAGTTAGGTTAGACCTGAATCTGAGTAGTCGATTTTATCTAAATATTAGCCACTGAAGGCGCAAAATATGCTTACAACCCCACTACCTGAAAATGATAATGAGCGTGTTAACGCGCTACTCAAATTAGGTTTATTAGATAGCCCCGCAGAGGAGCGCTTTGACCGATTAACGCGAATGGCACAACAATCGCTGAAAGTGCCGATTGCCTTAATCAGCCTAGTAGATCTAAACAGGCAATGGTTCAAATCAAGAGTAGGCATTAATGCGACACAAACCGATCGATGCATTTCATTCTGCGGACATGCCATAGTTCAGAAAGATATATTTGTAGTGGAGGACGCTTTAGCAGACCCACGTTTTTTTGACAATCCTCTGGTCACTGGCGACTTAGGCCTTAGATTCTATGCTGGTCGCCCTCTATTCACCAGCAAAGGTGATTGTATCGGGACCCTTTGTGTCATTGATACCAAATCTCGTCAATTTAATGAGAAAGACCGACAACTTCTGGATGCAATTGCCAAACTAGTAGAGCTGGAAATAAACGTTCATAGTGCTAAAAAAAATCAGGAAAAAAAAGTACCAAAAAACGAGATCAACTCCAATTGTAGTAAAGTGTTTGCCTCACTCATTGGCCGGCGACCTATTGCAGCATCTATCTCACTATTATTTGCCTTAGGTATTATATTATTCGCTTTTTCATGGTATCAGAAAAACCTACAGACTATCGAAACAGAAAAAGATAATAGATTAATTTCATCATTAGCTAACATTAGGGGGAAATTAGAAACAGAAATAAACTCGCGTTTACATTTAACTCAAGGTTTAGCGGGTCTGGTTAGAGCTAACAAATTAATTAATGAAGAACAGTTTCAACAGTTTGCATCAGATTTAAGTAAAAACCTCACTGCAATTCGAAGCCTTCAGCTCGCGCCCCAAGGTATTGTGCAGTTTGTCTGGCCTTTATCTTCTAATGCTTCCGCCATAGGCCACAACTTATTAGCAGATCCCAAAAGGGTATTTGCGGCCCAACAAGCAATAAATACCCGCAACCTTTGGATAGCGGGACCACTGAGCTTAACTCAAGGCGGGGAGGCTTTAATTGCTCGTTTACCTATATTTGTTGGCTCTACCCCAGGTAGCCCTGAAAAATTTTGGGGTTTTGCTTCTATTTTAATTGACATGCCCGCTTTTATTAAAGAAGTTGGGTTAGATAGCCCGCAATTACGAGAAACTATTGCAATTAGAGGTAAAGACGCTAAAGGTAAATTCGGTGATATTTTTTATGGTGATCCTAATACTATTCAAAATAGTCTCGCACAAGCTGAAGTGTCATTACCTGGCGGTAGCTGGGAAATAAGTATAAAAAACCATAGTGCAATACAAAATTGGCCTGGACAGTCGCTTTTCTGGGTTTTATCCGTAGTGATGACCTTGGGCTTACCATGGCTTATTTATCTGTTGCTGCGTTTCCCTCAAAAGTGTCAGAGGGCGGTTTTGATCGCCACCGAGGCCTTAAAACAAAGCGAAATTAGGTTTCGTGATGCTATTGAAGCACTACCTGACGGTTTTGTTATTTATGATGAAAATGACAAATTATACACTTGTAATGAGCGTTACCGGCAAGTGTATCAAATCAGTAGTGACGTTATTGAGGAAGGCCGCAGTTATGATGAAATTATGCGTTATGGTTTTATTAAAGGACAATACCATCACGATAGCGATGATAAACAAAGTATTGATGACTTTGTCCGCCAGCGGGCTGAATTTCATTTGCTGGGCACTCGCATTGGAGAAGAGCATTTAGCCTCAGGACAATGGATGCGCATGGTTGAACGTCCTATCCGTGGCGGAGGCGTGGTTGGACTTAGGGTTGATATCACTGAGCTGAAGCACAAGGAACAAGAGCTTGCTCAGGCAAGAGATCTTGCTGAAGCGGCTAATATCGCCAAAAGTAGTTTTTTGGCAACAGTGAGTCATGAAGTTCGCACTCCAATGAATGTGATCTTAGGGCTATTAGACATTTTGAAGTCGTCAAAAGATATTCCTACAGAACAACTTAAATTCATTAATACTGCCCATTTGTCGGCGCAACAACTCTTACATATTATCAATGAAATTCTCGATATCAGTAAAATTGAGGCCGGCAAGTTAGATCTGGAAATTGAGCCATTCAGTCTGAAAAATACTATTGAAAATGTCATTAATCTGTCTTCAAATAGGGCCTCTGACAAAAATATAAGATTACTCACTCAAATCGAAAATATTGAAAATCTCCACATTAAGGGCGATGAAGGTCATCTACATCAGATCTTATTAAATATTGTGACTAATGCCATTAAGTTTACCAATCAAGGGCAAGTACTCCTTGAAGTCAGCCAAGTTGGTTCGACGTCAGAGCAAATATTTATCCGTTTTGACGTCACCGATACCGGTATTGGTTTTACGGATGAGCAAGCAAAGAAATTATTCTCCCCTTTTGTGCAACTTGATAATAGCGCTTCAAGATGTCAAGAAGGGACTGGACTTGGGCTGTTCATTTGTAAAAAAATGCTTGAATTGATGAATAGTAAAATTTCAGCTAAGGGAGTTCCCAATAAAGGGGCTATTTTTAGCTTTACAATTCCATTTGCTAAAGTGCCTGAGTCGATGATTGCAGATATCAAGAAAGCCAATGACATTCTATCTTCTCAATCAGGAACAGAGCCCTTAAGTATATTACTTGCAGAAGACTCTCCATCAAATCAAATGGTATTGCAGGCGATGTTAGCCAATACCCGTTATAATATTGACATTGTCGCCAACGGCAAAGCCGCGGTGCAGGCGTTAACACAGCAACGCTACGACTTAGTATTAATGGATATATTTATGCCAGAAATGGATGGTATGCAAGCAACTAAGCTTATTCGTGAAAATTCTGCAATTGCTTATGTACCAATCATAGCGCTGACCGCCAATGCCATGAAAGGCGATAGGGAAAAATTTATTGATGCAGGTATGGACGATTACATTCCCAAACCTATCAATAAGGTGGCACTTTTACAAAAACTGGCCATGTGGGGAAATAAAATATCGCAAAATAGCCCCTCTCGAGGGCGTTTATAGACGTTGTAATGCTAAGAGGTTGACCTGGGATTGCATTCGTCACAATGTAGATACGATTGAAACCGTTTTTGTGAACGTTTAAGGAGGCCCCGAAGGGCGAGGCCAAAATGTCCGTATGCGGCGTTCACTATACCTTTGAAAATCTTCCTTGCCTGTGGCCATTTAGACTCGCTGGTGCCGTTTTTTAGATTACATGGTGATCTAGGGGCGCTGATTAGCAACCTCTTCCAGCACCTTACCTCTGGCATTACTGGGCGGTGTAACAGACATCAAGGTTGACAGTGTTGCGGCAATATCAACGGGATCTACACGCCGGTCAATACGTTGCGCTTTTAAGTTTGCGCCTGCAAATAAAATTGGCACATAGGTATCATAAGACCAGGGAGAGCCATTCATTACCGCGTCTCTGTCCGTTTCTTGTAATAACCAATAGGGCGCTTGTGCGATATAAATATCCCCGGCGCGTTGCGCATGAAAGTTGCGTTTAATTTGCTGAACAACAGGGTTATCAGCTAACGCGGATAAACCACTGCTTGATACTGAAAATCCGATACCCTCTAAATCATTTAATGCTTTGGAAATGCGTGTTTCCACATTTTTAAGGGTCAACTTAGTAAGTTTTATTTTGTCATGATCCAGGTACATAAAAGGGCGGATAAAAGCTTTAACCACGCCATCAATGCCAAACTCTTTTTTGCCGGCGGCATTGGCTGCTGCTGCAATCTCGGCACTGCTGATGCGTCCTGCAGGAAAACCCAACTCGGTTATGTACTCCGCGGCCTCGGGCATGCCATGGTCAGCCGATAAGATAATCAAGGTATTTTCCAGGCCAATCTGCTTATCGACAAATTGTAATAAGTCCGCAATAGTTTTATCCAAATGCGCAATGATATCCTCACTTTCTAAGCTGGAAGGGCCAAACAGGTGATTGACGGCATCTAAACTTGAGAAGCTTACCGACAAATAATCCGTGGGTATTCTTGAGCCTAATGTTTCACTGGCGATTAATTGTTTGGCAAAATCCGCCGCTAATTGATCACCCGCAGGACCGGCCGTTAATAAGGTATTAAAATTCGGGCTGTCTAAATCCCCGTAGGGATGCGGAAATATTCTGCTAAACCCATTTAAATCGAGCTCGTAAGGGCGGTCATCTTGTTCTGAAAAAAGATATTCCTCTCTGTTATTGCTCAGTTCCCAGGTTGTCTTGGCATAACTGTTTGACAATTTTTGAGCATTCCAGTGGGAAACCCATTCAGGGTAACTATCATAATAATAAGTGGAGGAAAGCATGTTTGCGCTACCGGGGGAAAACCAAAATGCTTTGCCCATATGCCCGGCCATCAAAATGGCGGCATAATCTTTAATAGAGACAGCAAAAACCCGGGATCGACCCGCTGTATTTATAAAAAGTTGATCAGAAAAGGTCGTCGCAAGCATCGCCCTTGGAGAACGACCGGTAATGCGCTCTTGAGTGATATCTGATGTGACAAGTTCGTTGCCGGGTATTAAATCCGTTACGGCTAAAAGCGGCGCGTTAGGATCTTCAACATTATTAACTTGTTTGCCGGTATCGGGATCTAACCAGACATTGGCAATCATGCCGTGATCTACCGGATAAGATCCGCTCGCCAGGGTTGCATGCCCAACAACACTGTCGGTATTTGCATGAGAGTAATGCGCATTGGCATAATAAACCCCATGATCCAATAAATAACGGAAACCGTGAACACCATAATGATGTTTATAACGGGTCAGTAAATCACCGCGAAATCCATCCACGGTAATCTGCAGTACCAATTTAATCTGCTCATTTGCACTGACTGGATGTGTCCAAAACAAACTGTTTAGCGAGAAAATAAGTGTGAATAACAGAGGGTTATTGCGTTTTTTCATATTAATTTTTCCCTAATCTATTTAAATATTCCTCTTCAGATAGTTTAGTTTAAGTTACAGAAACTTATACAAAAATAAAGCAAAAAGCGAACACTGTCATCTCGAAATAAGCTGACATCCCGGATCGTATTAAGCATTAATTTTTGAACTGTACTGGATAATGTAGCTAGGGCACTGCGGCGGTTTTTACGTTGTATTTGCCTGAGTATCCCTGAAAATTTTTTCTTTCAAATGTTGTTGAATCTAAGAAAGAAAAAAGTGCTATTTCTATAACGAAGAATTTTCGTGGTCGTCAGCGAAACGTTAATGGTGAGAACTCCTGGGCTCGAGGCTATTTTGTATCGAAAGTCGGGTTCGACAAAAATGGTTCTTGATCATATTAGAAATCAAGAAAAAAAAGACGAACACCGCGATCAATTAAAGTTTCAGAGGTAATGCGCCTTGGACGCTTACTTTAGCCCTTTGAGGGCGTAATCAAATAAGCCTCCGGCTCCACCGGAGGTAAGTTAACTGGCTGAATTTAGATTTTGTACTTCACCCCGGCTTTATGAATTTGCGATAAATTCACTACACCTAAAAACTCATCTTCTTCACCTAACACCGCCAGGGCAGTAATAGCTTTGTCTAACATTAACTTGGCAACTGTATAACCGAGACTGTCTAAACGGGTATGAATGAAATGCTCAGTCATAACCGATTTAATGGGACGATCCAAATCACTATCCGTGGCTAGGCAACGTTTTAGATCACCGTCGGTAAAAACGCCGATTGTGATATTATTTTCAACAACGCTGACCATGCCAAGACCGGTCACACACAGTTTTAAGATAACTGATTTAATAGAATCTTGCGGTGCGCAATAGGCTTCACTTGATTGCTTATCTAATACATCTCCCACTTTAGTTAACAATGTTGCTCCTAGGCTACCGCCAGGATGAGAACGTGCAAAAGAGACACTATCAAATTGTTTCATCTGCATTAGGGTGATGGCAAGTGCATCGCCCATTATCAGTGTGTTGACTGTACTCGAGGTGGGCGCAAGGCCGAGCGGGCAGGCTTCCTTTTCAATACTGATATCTAATGAAATATTGCTGATCATGGCAAGATAAGAATCCGCGCGCCCTGTGATGGATAGAATCTTTACCCCCTTGTCTTTCAGCAGAGGGGCAATCACTTTAAATTCGTTAGCTTCTCCCGAGTAGGATATCAGAATAGCGAGATCATCTTTACCTACCATGCCAAGATCGCCATGCAACGCTTCTGCAGGATGTACAAAAAATGCAGGCGTACCCGTTGAAGCAAGCGTTGCAGATATTTTACTGCCTATATGCCCGGATTTCCCCATCCCGGAGACAATTACCTTGCCGGTACATGCCGCGACCATCCTGCATGCCGCATACAAACTATCATCTATTCGGTCCAATAATTTACTGGCCTCAGCCAATTCAGTTTGAATTACTTGTTTGGCAAATTTAGCGATTTCTTTATTTGAGATGGTTGCAGGCATGTGGCTCCTTTGAGCTTATAGCTATTTATACATTCAATGGTCAGTTGCACATATTAACAGAATTAATGCCATGAATGGCTAGTAAACCTACCCGCACGCCGGGTTTAAGGCGAATTATTTTTGTTTTGTCCTGATACTGACCTACGCAGGCTGATTGCATTGATCATTGTGAAGTAAATAACAATTTCAGGCAGTTGAAATTTTTATAGAATCTGTCATAACTTATCTTTTTCCAAAGATAAGTTACAGATCAAATATAATGTTCTAGGTTAAATTTTTTCCCATAAACTATTAAAAATGCTATAAGCTTGTCATTTTTTATTCCTATTGATAATTCTAATTGGAAATTTAACCGTTAAAAATAGGTGAGAAAAATAATTATCCCTATTGCTCGCTCAGAATAGTCTGCTGACTCATATGTTCATAGCGCTAACGTCATACCTAGGGTGTATAATGAATCTAAATTTTTTACGAGATGAGAGAGGGACAGTTAACAATGAAAAAGAGTAAAAGGCGTAGTAAGAAAACCTTAAAAAAACGACTTGTCTCTTATGCTGCGATCACATGTTTCGCATTGTTTGCTGCCAGTATATTATTGACGCTTCCTTTACGCTGGTTTAATCCTATTACCACCGCTTTCATTCTGCAGGAGCAGATTGAAGACAGAAAATTGATTTCTTTAAACTGGGTTCCTTATGCCGATATTGCCGATACGCTGGCTATCTCTATCGTTGCATCTGAAGATCAGAAATTTCCTGATCATTATGGTTTTGATTTCACCTCTATTTCCAAGGCGCTAAATGAAGATATAGAACAAACGCGTGGCGCAAGTACCATTACGCAACAACTAGTTAAAAATATTTATCTGTGGTCCGGACGAAGTTATTTTAGAAAAGGGATGGAAGCTTACCTTGCGGTGCTGATTGAGTGCTTTCTTCCCAAACGCAGAATTTTAGAGATTTATCTTAATGTGGTGGAATTTGCCCCCGCGGTTTATGGGATCGGGAGGGCCAGTCGGGTGCTGTTTGACCGATCACCCGGTCAAATTAGCGCTCACCAGGCCGCGCTTTTAGCGGCGGTATTACCTAACCCTAAAGGTTTGTCGGCTAAATATCCTTCGCAGTATGTGCTCCGGCGCGCGCAGCAAATCCAGGTAGCAGTAAGATCCTTAGGGGGACCGGGTTATCTGAGAAATCTTTAAGGCTAGTGTTTTCATACCTCAATACGAATATTCATTTTCATGATGTAGTGTGTTTAGTGATTTTTTGTAACAAACTTAAAGGGGCTACCACAGAGGCGCTGCGCGTTACACAGAGAAAAGATGAGTGATAAATGACTTACAGATTTGTGGATCTGCAAGTCATTTAGCTATATAGGGTTATCGATGAAAGATATCTTTTAGCCTTTGCCTAAACTGTCTTTATAATCTTGATAACCAAAGGAGTTTAATAGCTCAATTTCCCGATCAACACGCTTGTAGTAGATACTGGGCATTTTCAATCCGTTAAACCAATTTAGTTTGACCATGGTATAACCGGCAGAATCAAGAATATGTAATTTTTGCCCAATCTGCAGCGCTTCATCAAATTGTGTTTCACAGAATTGATCGCCTGCTAAACAGGAGCATGAACCTATAATGTAGGGGAACTTTCCATCAGCGGAGGCTTCACCAATCGATGCCGGTTCATCGTAGATTAAGGTATCTAAACGATGTGCTTCTGTTGCACTATCGACAATCGCTGTTTTTTTACCATTATCAACAATATCAATCACGCTGACCACCAGATCCGCGGTGCGGGTAATAATCGCTTCACCGGGCTCTAAGTAGAGTTGCAGCTGGTGTTTTTCACTAAAGGCTTTTAACGCCAGGCCAAGTTTTTCAATAGGATAATCGGGGTAGGTAAAGAAGATCCCGCCGCCTAAACTTAACCATTTAAGGTGGGTTAAATATTCAGCAAAGGTCTCTGAAATATGATCTAAAATTTTGATAAAGGCATCTGCATCTTTGTTTTCACAGTTCATGTGAAACATAAAACCATCCACTTTATCAAGCACAGATAAATCCAGTAAATCCTGTTTTACCCCTAAACGCGAATAAGGGCGGGTCGGATTGGCGAGATCTTGACCGGCAACGCTGCGCTCTGGGTTAATGCGCACACCTAAGGATGCAAAAGGGTTGGCTGCCTCAAAATGGGTGGCTAACTGGGTTAAGGAGTTGAAGATGATTTTGTCCGATAAAGGCGCGACTATATCGATATCTTGTTTAGAATAACCGACGCTGTAGGCATGCGTTTCACCGCCAAAGGTCTGATGGCCTAATTGAACTTCAAAAGGGCCCGAGCTGGTGGTGCCGTCTAAATAAGGTTTAATAGTGTCAAAAGTCCCCCAGGTTGAAAAACACTTTAACGCTAAGACTAATTTAGCCCCTGAAATTTCTTTAAGTTGTTTGGCTTTTTCAAGATTTTCAATCAGCTTTTTTTCATCGATCATAAAATAAGGTGTGCTTAACTGGTTTTCATTAAGGCTCATAGTGGGCGTCTTTTACTGGTTTGAGAAATAAAAAGAAGAAATAAGATAAAAAAGAAGGCCGAAACCTTCGTTTAAAGTAAGTAATATTAAGTCTCTAACTCTTGTACCTGCCAGGTTAAACCTAAACGCGGCATAAGGTCTAAGAAATCATCCGGGTTGAGCTGTTCTACATTATATAAACCAACATCATTCCACTTACCTTGGAAGTAAAGCAGGGCGGCGGTGATAGCAGGCACGCCTGTGGTATAGGAAATGGCTTGATGCTCAACTTCAATATAAGACTCTTTATGGTCACAGATATTGTAGATAAAGACACTTTTAGGCAGACCATTTTTTTGACCGCGTATCCAGGTGCCAATACAGGTTTTACCCGTATAACCCGAGGCAAGGGATGTTGGGTCGGGTAAAATTGCTTTTAATACCTGCAGCGGTTTAACCGTAATACCTTCAGCTGTGGTAATGGGCTCTGGACTTAGCAAACCAATATCGCGCATCATATTAAAGTAATTAAGGTAGGTGTCAGAGAAACCCATCCAGAATTCGATACGTTTAGCGGGAATATATTGAGCCAAAGAACGCACTTCATCATGTGCCATTGAGTATACTTTTTGCTGCCCGACCACAGGGAAATCAAATTCCATCATACGACTATGGCAGGGAACGCTTTTCCACTGCTGATTCTCAAAGTAAAAAGAATCACCTTGAATTTCTAACAAGTTGGTTTCAGGATCGAAGTTGGTGGCAAATTTTTGACCGTGATCACCGGCATTCACGTCCATGACATCAATACTGTCAATTTCATCAAAGAGGTGTTTATGGGCATAGGTTGCAAAAACACTGACCACGCCGGGATCAAAACCGGCGCTTAAAATACCCGTAATACCGGCTGCTTTGAAACGTTCGGCAAAGGCCCATTGCGGATCATAAGCTTCAGGAACTTGTTGTCCGGGGCTGCATAAGTCCGTCGCAACGGAAGTATCCAGATAAGCTGTTTTGGTTAAAACACAAGCTTCCATGATAGTGACGTTCACCCAAGGAGGGCCGGCGTTGATCAGTAAATCCGGTTTGATTTCATTGATAAGTTTAACCAGTGCATCAAGATCATCGGCATTGACCGTCAGCGCTGTCAATTTTTTGGTGGTGTCTTTGAGATTGTTACGCCCTTTAATAGAGGTAATGATTTTTTCACATTTAGAAATAGTGCGAGAAGCTAAAGTGATATCACCAAATACATCGTTATGCTGGGCACATTTATGGGCAATAACCCAACCAACGCCACCGGCGCCTATTTGTAATACTGACATTTTAAAGTCCTTGTTAATCTATGGTTTTCTGTAAGTTAGGTACTAACTAATTAATTGTTGCGCATGGGTTTCGATTTTTTTAAATAAATCATCAAAATCGCTTAATGTTAAACAGGGGTTTAAGAGCGTAAATTTAAGATAAAGTTTGCCGTCAACCTTCGTTTCTGCGATCACGGCATCGCCACAAGTTAATAATTGTAGACGTAATTTTTGCTGTAACTGATTAAATTCATTAAGGGTTAATTCACCTTGATATTGTGTGCTTAAGCGAAATAAAACCGTTGATAATAATGGCTCACAACAAAGCTCAAAATGGCTGTTTTGCTGCA
>JBLIEH010000002.1:0-36160 GCA_047632875.1 Psychromonas sp.
AATATACTGATGGGCTTAACGCCTATTCGAACCGTCACATTTTTTCTGGTCAGTCAGATAGGCATGCTGGCAGGGACCTTAGTCTTTGTTAATGCCGGAACACAACTGGCTCAAGTTGAGAGTTTGTCGGGCATATTGTCCCCTGGTTTATTGCTCTCATTTGCTTTGCTCGGTCTGTTTCCCTGGATAGCCAAGAAAATAATAGCTGTCCTAAAGCAACGTAAAGTCTATGCGAAATGGGATAAACCCAAACAATTTGATCGTAACCTGATAGTTATTGGCGGCGGCGCAGCGGGTTTGGTTTCTTCTTATATCGCAGCGGTTGTGAAAGCGAAAGTTACTTTGATTGAAGCGCATAAAATGGGCGGTGATTGTCTCAATTATGGTTGCGTTCCCAGCAAAGCGTTAATCAAAAGTGCAAAAGTTGCCAAGCAAATGTCGACTGCCAGTCATTATGGATTGCAGTCAGTCACGCCTACTTTTAGCTTTCGTAATGTGATGGATAGAGTACATAAAATAATTGCGGCCGTAGAGCCTCATGATAGCGTAGAGCGTTATACGGATCTGGGTGTTGAAGTGCTGCAGGGGTATGGGAAGTTGGTCGACCCTTGGACGGTGGAAATAAGCTTAAATGATGGTACAAGCCAAAGATTAACAGCGCGCTCTATTGTCATTGCCGCTGGCGCCAAACCTTTTGTTCCCCCTATCCCGGGTTTAGAAGAAGTGGGTTATTTGACCAGTGATACGCTGTGGCATGAATTTGCAAAATTAGATCATGCGCCTAAGCGTTTAGTGGTCTTAGGTGGAGGACCGATTGGTTGTGAATTGGCACAGAGCTTTGCCCGTTTAGGGTCAGAGGTGTCACAAATTGAAATGGCTCCTCGCATTATGCTCCGAGAAGATCCTGAAGTGTCAGATCTTGCCAAAGCCTCATTAGAAGCGGATGGCGTGCAGGTACTGACGGCGCATAAAGCGATACGATTAGAAAAAAATGGCGACAATAAAATATTGATTGTGGAATTTGAGGGTAAAGAAAAGCAGATTGAGTTTGACCAACTTATCTGCGCCGTTGGCCGAGTCGCGCGCCTCGATGGTTATGGTTTAGAGGACATTGGTGTTTCTACCAAGAACACCGTCATTACCGATGCTTATTTACAAACATTATATCCGAATATTTTTGCCGCGGGTGATGTGGCCGGGCCTTTTCAGTTTACCCATACCGCTGCTCATCAAGCATGGTATGCCGCTGTGAATGCATTGTTTGGACAGTTTAAAAAATTCAAAGTTGATTATTCTGTGGTCCCCTGGGCAACCTTTATTGATCCTGAAGTCGCAAGGGTAGGCTTAAACGAACAAGATGCGCAGCAGCAAGGTATTGCCTATGAAGTTACGCGTTATGGGCTTGATGACTTAGATCGCGCTATTGCCGATGGCACTGATCAGGGGTTCGTTAAAGTGTTAACTAAGCCGGGTAAGGATACTATTTTGGGTGTGACTATCGTTGGCGCGCAAGCCGGTGATTTGTTACCTGAATTTGTCTTAGCAATGAAGCACGGGCTTGGTTTAAATAAAATCCTGGGGACCATACATACCTACCCCACTATGTCTGAAGCGAATAAATACGCAGCGGGTGAATGGAAGCGAGCGCATGCGCCACAAAAAATATTAGTTTGGCTGGAAAAATATCACAACTGGCGAAGAGGTTAATTATCATGAAAATTATAAAAGGGTTGCTGGTTAATTGTCTGTTTTTATTGTTTTTGTTTTCCGGGGCTTCTGCCTCGGCGGCAGATTTTCAACATAAACAGTGGGATCAATTGTTAAAAAAACATGTTGTCAATATTCAGCAGGGTCGGGCGACCCAAGTTGATTATGCCGGCATGAAAACGGATCGTGTCGAGCTTAAGCAATATTTAGCTGCTTTAGGTAAAGTTTCCGACGTTACATTTCAGGGATGGTCAGAATCACAACGCTTAGCTTTTTTAATTAATGCCTACAATGCATGGACTGTCGAGTTGATTTTAACTGAATACCCTGATCTTGAATCAATTAAAGATCTGGGCTCTTTATTTAGCTCTCCCTGGAAAAAAGATTTTATTCCTTTATTAGGTAAAACGCGCTCCTTAGATAATATTGAGCAAGATCTTATTCGCGGTAACTTTAAAGAGCCGCGCATTCATTTTGCACTTAATTGTGCCAGCATTGGTTGTCCTGCTTTAAGGGCGGAGGCCTATCAAAGTGATCATCTTGAAGCACAACTCGTTGATGCAATAAATCTGTTTTTATCTGATACTAGTCGTAACCGTGTACAAGGGAACGAATTACAAATCTCTAAAATATTTAAGTGGTATCAAGATGATTTTGAGCAGCAGCAAACTCTAGCGCAATTTTTAGTAAAAAATGCCAAGGCACTTAAGTTAACTGAGCAACAGCAACAGGCGCTATTACGTGAGGATATTGATATTGAATATTTAGATTACAATTGGTCCTTGAATCGCATCCGCTTATAAAATAGTGAGTGAAATAATTACAAGAAATGAACATTATTATAAACCGTAATATTCGCGCAACTGAGCTTTTTGGCGGTATGCGAGATTAATACCATAAAAAGCAATTAGGGTCTGTTGACCTTTGCAGTATAAATTTTGTTCAATCTAAAAGTGTTCTGAGCAAGGCATGAGGCGTGAAGCATAGTTATTCTATGTAAACGACGCATAACGCAGTGCCGGACGCTTTTAGATGAACCCGAAGGGCTGTATTTGTGCGCACGATCGTATGCGTTATCGCCTGCTTATGTAGAAACGACACAACGCAAGCTCTGTCTTGTATAAAGCATGCAAAAATGCACACAAAAGGTCAACAGACCCTAATGTGTTGAAATTTTTCCCTAGGAAAATCCCCGTTGGTTTTACTTCACTTTCTATCCCAAACCAATTTAAAAACCTACAAATAAGTGCTCAATTCGCTCAAGTACTTATTCTTTAGCCTGTTAATTTTATCTGTTTTCTGAGAATTAAGAATTGAAAATTAAAGGCCTGCCCTTATTACACTACTTATTACACTACTTATTCAAAAAAGCAGTCAATACCATTCTATAAAAAATATTAGCGCTTCGTTGTTTACCTCAACAAACAAAGTTAATTAAAGCATGCCTTCTGTTAACTTGATTTCCTATTTTGTAATAGCAAATCCTCTAAGTATTGAATCAAAACTATTAGCAGGCTCAGAAATCAGAAATCAAATAATATGAATAATATTGCAATAAAGAGGCATGAACGTGATTAGGTTCATAATTAGTTGATGCTGAATTAATAATTTATTGAAAAATAGATGATAAATGTATCAATTAATTTTATTTTGATAGTAATATGACTTTTAACAGGACTCATATAAAAGGGATTGAACGATGCATAAAACCATTCTACCGTTAACTTCAACAGTAATAAGAGGCGCTATACTTAGCGCTACTTTGGCAACTACCTTATTAAGTCCGATTTATGGCGTCGCAGCCGAGTCCACTAAACCGACAGCTGAGCTTACCTTTCTGACTTGGGAGGAATATATTGATAAAGATATGGTGGCTAAATTTGAAGCCAAGTACAAGGCTAAGGTCAATTTCGTTTATTTTGCATCGGACGATGCCCGTAATGAGATGCTGACTACCTCCGGTGTTGGTGGCTATGATCTGATCCTGCTTGATTCAGTCAATATACCTCTGTACAAAAAACTTAACTGGGTCACCGCCTTTAATCATAACAATGCTCCCAATCTAAACAATGTAAAGTTACCTGCCTTATCGAATTTGGATCAGCAAGATCAGAGCTGCGCAGCCTATAGTTGGGGGACCACCGGCATTGCCTATCGGAAAGATCTGGTATCTGAGCCCATGACCAGCTGGAAACAGCTATTTGCTCCCGCTCCTGAGCTGCAGGGCAAGATACTCATGTCAACCTTGTCTCAGGAGTCGGTTGGTATGGCACTGAAATATTTGGGTTATTCCTTAAATAGCAGTAACAGGCAGGAAATTGAAGAAGCCCGTCAACTGCTGCTTACCCAAGCCCCCGCGGTTGCAGGTTATTCTGCTGTGGCTGCGGAGGCTAAAAAATCAAAACTGGTGTTAGGTGAGGTCAGTGCGACCCTCACATATAGTAGTGATGCATTGATGCTCAAAGAGCTCAATCCACAAATTGAATATGTACTGCCCAAAGAAGGGGGAGTCATTTGGAGCGATTTTATCTGCCTGGCTGCCGAAGCTAACAACCCTGAATTAGCGCATCGTTTTATCAATTTTATCAACCAGCCTGAGCAAGCCGCCAATAATGCCTTGTTTATTTACGCTGCAACCCCAAACTCGGAAGCAGAAAAGCTCTTACCTGCCGAATTCCTGAATAACCCTATTATTTACCCTAATAAAGCCGCCGTAGCACAGTCCGAAACACATAAGGTACTGTCTCCCCGTACAGTTAAAAAACACAATTCGATCATGAATGAACTGAGAAAGACATTGCAATAAATATGTTTTTCATTTTTTCTACGGATTACTGATATGCGCCTTCGGCCGAAAATAATATTGACTATTGTCCCTTTAATACTGCTGCAAATTATTGTGCTGTTATTTTCTTCCTTATGGATCTTTGAAGATTATTTTGGCAATCAAATTGAGAAGCATATCAAAGATTCCATTATCCAAGTAGAAGGTACACTGAAATCCCATCTAACCTCTTTAGAGGCTGACAGCAGCATTTTTTCTCAAAGTGTTATATTGAATCGCTATCTTCAAACCGAGGATGAAAGCATTCGTTTTAATATAATGCATCGTGTGTTATTAAAAGAATTTTCTACTTTTATGAATGCGCATCCCGAATACATAGAGATCAGCCTGATAATGCCGGACGGCTATGAGGAAGTTTCATTGCAGAATGATGATATCAGCAATGTTACCGATGAAGAGCAAGATACCTTTTACTTCAAAAATATCAGTGAGTCGACATCCAATTTTAACATCAGTCCCCTTATCAACCCTGACACCGGCGAATGGGCATTGATTTCAGCCAGAAAAATATTCCAAAAAAATACAATTGAGCAAACTAGCGCTACCCAAAAAACGCTCAAAGGCTACTTGATCGTCAAAACCAGTTTTGATTTTATTGATGGTTTATTGCAAAAAAATAGTTTGGCGGATAATGGCTTTGCGATAATACACGATGGCAAGGGCGCTCCGGTCGTCATGAAATTGCATGATGAATTAAGATTTGAGGACCAACTCAAAGTACTTAGTGCAACTGAAGAGATCAGCAAACTTCAAACTTCAACTTGGTCACTTAATGGTGAATCTTATCTTGTCGGACAGAAAAAACTGAATCAGGATCTTTTTTTTAGTCTCGGATGGCCTGAATCTGAATTAGACGAATTATTCCAAAGTTTGAGTTATATATCCATACGCAACTCTTTGATAGTGGCTCTCTTGAGTGTGATCGTATTATTTTGGATATTGAACAAGCTGCTGGTTAAACCTATTCTGCAGTTAAGTTCTTCAGCCAAACAGATGGGCGAGGGGGATACCCAGTGGTTATTCAAGTCAAAAGGCAAGGATGAAATGACTGATCTAGCCAATACTATACAAGATATGGGACTGGGCTTGATCCAGCAAAAACAAAAAGTGCATGAAATAGCCTATATAGACAGTTTGACTAAATTACCAAATCGTCGCCAGTTTATAGATGTTTTAGATCGTCAGTATTCTGACATTAAAACAGAGCTACCTGATATTGCCTTATTGTTTATTGATTTGGATGGGTTTAAAGAAGTTAATGACAGCTATGGTCATCGGACAGGTGATCATCTGCTGATTGCCGTCGCCGGCCGGCTCAATAATTTACTACGCGCGGACGATAGGATAGATTCTGCTGCTGACAGTTATGATTCAGCGCAACATCATATTGCCCGTTTGGGGGGGGATGAGTTCACCATACTATTAAAAGGTATAAAAGATCGCAATGCAGCGGAACTTGTTTCGCAGCGCATACTTCACGCACTTATTCGTTCTTTTAATGTTATTGATCGGGAGTGTTTTATCGGGGCCAGTATCGGTATAGCGATCGCTGCGGAGTGTGGAGAAAGTGCCGTCGATCTTCTTAAAAATGCCGACACTGCGATGTATTCAGCCAAAGCGAGGGGTAAAAATACCTACAGCTTCTATAACAAAAGCGCAGCTCTGAAGTCACTTAAGGCCATAGAAATGAAAGAAGATTTGCGCAGGGCAATTAATAATAACGAACTGAAGTTAGTTTATCAGCCACAAATTTGCGCAAACACCGGGAAAATGATTGGATGCGAAGCCTTGGTTCGTTGGAATCAGCCGGGTAAGGGCTGGATCCCCCCCGATGTATTTATACCTATTGCGGAAAAGTCTGGCTTGATTCTATCTCTAGGCAGATGGGTACTGCTGGAAGCATGCCATCAGGTAAAACAGTGGCAACGAATGGGATATAACGTGGTTCCTGTCTGGGTTAACCTGTCCAATGTACAGCTGGCAAGGGAAAATATGCATCAAGTCATTATGGATTGTCTGCTGGAAACGGGATTGAGTGCTGAATTATTAGCAGTGGAAGTGACTGAATCCAGTATTATGCAAGGTGGAGATTCGATCATACAACTGGAAAAAATTCAATCGGAAGGCATTAAAATAGCGTTGGATGACTTTGGTACGGGTTACTCTTCATTGAGCGCCCTGAGGGGGTTACCAATTGATAAGTTGAAAATTGACAAAAGCTTTGTTACTGATTTGGCTCATGGTGAAGATGGAAAAGCGATTGTTTCCGCTATTATTGCCATGGCGCATCAACTGCATCTTAAAGTCGTAGCTGAAGGCGTCGAAACTGCCGATGAATTGGCTTTTCTAAAACAAAAACGCGTTGATATTATCCAAGGCTATTATTTCAGCAAGCCATTGCTGGCGAATAGCTTCATCGAAAGTTTACAAAAATATGAAGTGGCCTGATTTACCTTATAATTGTGCTGCTAAATCTCAATGACTTATCTTCTCCTGCATGCCCGCCGTGAAAGTCTCAGTTGCATTCCATCATTTTAAAGCTTAGGAAGGTCATTCAGTAAATACCCGTTAAGCTATCGACAGTTAGAGCAGTGAAAAAAATGAGAGAAGATGTACAACGCAATTTCAGTCATTTATGATTAATTATTTAACACGAAAGATTAACTGACCCTAGTATTAATTATACATTAGAGCAAAAATATCCAGATCATAAATATTTGATATCCATAAAATTAATATTGAATTATCTATTTTTAGTAGTAGCATTAGCCTCTCCTACCCGCCGAACATAAGTGAAGGTCAGACCTTGTCCCATCGTGCCCATCTGTTTTCTCTGCGTATCGCTTATGCGATGCGAGAATCTTTTATAAACAATACCTATTCATCTTCGGATCTGCTCAAAGATTTGTTGTCCGGGATCTCCGTCGGAATTATCGCTATTCCGCTGGCAATGGCACTGGCTATTGCCTCTGGTGTTCCCCCGCAATATGGTCTGTACACCGCAGCGGTAGCAGGTATTTTGATTCCATTGATGGGTGGTTCTCGCTTTAGCGTGTCAGGGCCGACGGCTGCCTTTGTGGTGATTATTCAACCTATTGTTTTTCAATATGGCTTGTCTGGTTTACTGGTCACAACCGTCCTATCCGGTATCGTGCTGATCGCGATGGCTTTTTTACGGCTAGGGCGATATATAGAATATGTACCGCAAGCCGTCACCTTAGGTTTCACGGGAGGGATCGCTGTCGTCATTGCCATTTTACAAGTTGATGAATTTCTCGGTATAGAGATCACCGAGTTCCCGACCCATTTTTATGAAAAAGTGGGGGTATTAATTGCTCAGATACCCGGATTTGATATTACCTCGTTATTTATTGGTGTAATAACCCTGTTGATCTTGATTGTCTGGCCCTATTTTATTAAATCAGTTCCACCACATTTACCCGCACTACTTGTTGGCGGTGTCGCTGCAGTAGCGCTTCAGTCATTAGATTTGCCCGTTGCAACCATTGGCTCAACTTACCAGTTTTTATTTCCCGACGGCTCCATGGGTCACGGTATTCCGCCTTTTCTGCCTAATTTTGAGCTGCCCTGGCTGCGGCAGTTGCCTGGCGATCCTGTCTTAATCTGGAATCTTTCACTGTTTTCTGATCTTCTCTCCGCGGCCGTTGCGATCGCTGCGCTCGGGGCGATCGAATCGCTACTTTGTGCTGTTGTGCTTGATGAAATGAGCCAAACTCGCCATAGCGCAAACAGTGAATTATTGGGTCAGGGTATTGGTAATATTGTTACTCCTTTTTTAGGCGGGATCACGGCGACCGGTGCCATTGCCCGATCTGCTACAAATTATAAAACCGGTGCAAAAAGTCCGTTGTCCAGTGTTTTTCATGGTATTTTTATTATATTGGTTATTTTATTCGCGGCCCCTATTTTATCTTATATTCCCATGCCAAGTATGGCGGCTTTATTGCTTATAGTGGCATGGAAAATGGGCGAATTTCACAAATCACTTAACCTGCTGAAAACAGCCAGTAAAAGTGATATTGCGGTATTTCTTACCTGTTTTTCACTGACTATTCTCTTTGATATGGTGGTTGCTATTATCGCCGGTATTTTGCTCGCTTCACTGTTATTTGTGCGCAGCATGTCAGAACTGACTGAACTCAAAAACAGCACTAAAAAATATTACCCAGTGCAACCCGCTGGTCAATTATTTAAAGTTTTCGATATTAACGGTCCGCTGTTTTTTGCTGCTGCCGACAGGATTTTTGGTGAGTTAGGCTTCTTATTAACGCAGGAATGTGATGGGATTTTATTAAATCTGGAAAATGCATCCATGATTGATTCGGGCGGTATCTCATCCTTATTAAAATTAATCGAGGAATGTGACGCTGCCGGGACTAAAATTCACCTAAGCAGTATGAATCGGCCGGTTGCACGGGCGCTGATCAAAGCTAGGTTGAAGAAAGATCAGCGGATCAGGTTATTTACTACTGTTAAAGCGGCTAAAGCTGCTTTTTGCCAGTCTGATACTGAGTAAACTTGGCAACGTTTTGCTCAGCATCCCATTGTAAAATAATGGGTTAGCTGAAGTGTTGATAGCGAGGCGCAATAGATTACCACAGAGCCCATCTGAAAGGGCTTTGTGCTTAGCCCCACCTTTTTTTATTTTATCAAATACATTTCAAAGCAGTAAAAAACAAGCCTGGCACGGACAGCCAGCCGGCAAAAAGTATTATTACTCGCTCAGGCGTCTAATAACTTGGGACTTAGCCTTAACTTCTATAATATCTAAATTGATATCAACAAAACTTCCAGTCATCACTAACTAGCAGGCCAACTAATGACAGCCGAACTACTCGAAATTCAAAGTTTTATTGCTCAGTACGCTCCCTTTGATCAGCTTCCTGAACAAGTAATAGTGGAAGTTGCGCAAAGTGTTGAGATCTCTTATTACCGTGCAGATAGCATGATTATTGACTTTAATGACAAAATCAATGAACTGTATATGATCCGCAGCGGGGTGGTCGAGTTATATCGCCGTAAAGGTGAGCTTTATAATCGTCTAGATCAAGGCCAGTTATTTGGACAAATGGGGTTGCTAACCAATAATAAAGTACGTTTTCCTGCCAAAGCGGTCAAAGATACACTTTTATACTCTATTCCTGAGTCTGTCTTCAATACGTTGTGCGAATCTTATGACGATTTCGCTGACTTTGTTGAGGTAGAGGACAGCATGCGTTTAAAACATGCGGTAAAAAGTAAAACCGATGTAACCATTTCCAGAGTAAAAACATTGCTCACCAGAGCGCCACTGGTGCTTCCCAGTGACAGTACGATTCAAGCGGTTGCCAAGATAATGGCGCAAGAGAATATTTCTGCCGCATTAATAAATGATCCTGATATAGAAGATGAGCTGGGTAGCAGTTTCGTTGGCATTATTACGGAACATGATCTCTGCGCTAACGTTATTGCATCCGGGTTAAATGTGGATAATCCCATTTCACAAGTGATGTCGACGGATTTAATTTCACTGGATCATAATGCCTATATTTTTGAGGCAATGCTGCTGATGCTGCGTTATAACATTCATCACCTGCCTATTCTAAAAAATAAAAAACCGATTGGTCTGATTGAAGTGGCTGATATTATCCGTTACGAATCACAAAACAGTTTGTTATTTGTAAGCAGTATCTTTCAGCAGAAAAGCAGCGAGGATTTAGCACATCTTTCTGCGCAGTTAAAAAACTGTTTTGTGCGCATGGTTAATGAGGACGCTAATTCTCATATGGTTGGACGGGCAATGTCTGAAATTGGGCGCAGCTTTAAGCAGCGTTTATTGACTCTCGCAGAAGAGAAGCTCGGCCCGCCCCCTATACCCTACTGTTTTTTAGCCCTTGGTTCTATGGCCCGAAATGAACAGCTGATGGTTACCGATCAGGATAATGCCCTTATTCTTGATAATAGTTATCAGATCGATCTGCATGGTGCATATTTTGAGCAGTTAGCCGAGTTTGTTTGTGATGGTTTAGCCGCCTGCGGTTACACTTACTGCACGGGTGATATTATGGCGACCAATCCTGAGTACCGTAAAACACGATCCCAGTGGGAGGAGTGTTTCGCCGACTGGATAGATAATCCCAACCCGCAAGCCTTATTAAACTGCTCTATTTTCTTTGATTTAACGGGTGTCAATGGCCGGGTCAAATGGGCTGAGCAGTTAAATGCTTTTATCCTGCGCAGAGCCAAGAAAAATAACAGTTTCCTCGCCTGTTTGGCGCAAAATGCGCGTAATCGCACCCCTCCATTGGGTTTCTTTAAAGATTTTGTGATGGAAAAAGATGGCCGCCATAATAATTCAATTAATTTAAAACGTCGTGGCACGGCTCCGCTTGCGGATCTTGTGCGTGTGCATGCACTGGCGATTGGCTCGCCATCGCAAAACTCCTTTGAACGCTTAGACGATATTATCGAAGCCGGTATTCTGCCCAAATCAAAGGGTGAAGATCTAAAGCATGCGATGGAGCTTCTCTCACTGGTACGTTTGCGTCATCAGGCATTAGATATAAAGTCCGGGATTGAGCCTGATAATAATATTGAACCGGAAAATATGTCTGATTTTGAAAGGCGCAATCTTAAAGATGCCTTTTTAGTGTTAAGCAATGCGCAAAATTTTTTAAAATATCGCTATACTGCCAGTAAATTTTAAAGGTTAAACAATGAACAGCTTTAGTGACCATGAAATTTTAAACTGGGAGGCCTTTCTGCAATTAAAAGAGCAGCTCAGTAAAGATTCACGTTTGCATGATTTTTATCATGCGGGGACCTATCACAATGAAACGCCATTAAGTGACATTGATTTTGTCGCACTGGATTTTGAAACAACAGGCTTAGATTCACAACAAAACGGTATTATTAGCATTGGTCTGGTACCTTTTAATTTACAGCGGATTTTTTGTCGCAAAGCAAAAAAATGGTATCTCAATCCGCAGGATAATTTGCAAGAAAATTCGATTATTATTCATGGTATCACTCACTCGGATTTACAAGATGCGCCTGATCTGTTGCGGATTTTGGAGCAGCTTCTAGATCAACTTGCAGGGAAAGTGGTGGTGGTGCATTATCGGCATATTGAGCGTGATTTTCTGGGTCATACTTTACGGATTTTGATCAATGAAGGTATTATCTTTCCGGTTATCGATACCATGCAGATTGAAGCTGATTTACAACGAGTTAAATCGCAGGGGGTGTTTAATTTCTTTAAAAGAAAGCGACCGGAGTCAATTCGTCTTGCTGATAGTCGTGCTCGTTACAATTTACCCGTCTATCCGCCTCATGATGCCTTAACCGATGCAATTGCTACCGCAGAATTACTGCAGGCACAAATTAAATATCATTTTAGTCCGGACACAGCGATTAAAAAATTATGGGTCTAACGATAAGCTAATATTTATGCGCAAAAAAAAGCCGATGAATAATTCATCGGCTTTTTTATAGCGAGTAAAAACTAGCTTTTATGTTTTTCTGTGCGCATACCCATCAACAAACTGACACACATTACTAATAAAATAATGGTAAAGGGTAGGCCGGTAGAAATAGCACCCGCTTGTAACGCCTCAATCGCCTCAGTGCCACCAACCCAGAGTAAGACAGCTGCAATGGCACCTTCGATGGTTGCCCAAAAAATACGTTGTGGAACCGGTGCGTCGATTTTACCACCCGCAGTAATACTGTCTATTACCAGGGATCCTGAATCGGAAGAAGTAATAAAGAAAACCAGTACCAGTAGCACGGCTATCATTGATAAGATGCTACCTAATGGCAGAGCATCAAACATCTGGAACATAGCAAGCGGCACTTCCGTTAAACCTTCAGTTCCCAATGTACCGACATTATTGATAATTTGGTCAATAGCGACACCACCAAATACAGACATCCATAAGATAGTGACTGCTGTTGGTATAATCAATACTGCGCTAAGAAATTCACGTACCGTACGGCCGCGCGAGATACGCGCAATAAACATACCTACAAATGGAGACCATGAAATCCACCATGCCCAATAAAAGACTGTCCAGCCGTGCATCCAGGCTTCATCTTCACGGCCCATTGGATTACTCAAAGGGATAATATTCTTAACATAACCCATTATGGTTGTGGGGATAGTGCCTAGGGAAATAGCAGCGGTCACTAGTGCAACAAAAACGACTAAAACAACAGCAATTAACATATTGATATTACTGATGACTTTAACACCACCTTCCAGGCCGCGTACCACAGAGACAACCGCCAGCATGGTCACTACCACAATAATAGTAATTTGCAGGGAAAGGTCGGCATCAATGCCAAACACATGCTGGAATCCCGCGGCTGCTTGTTGCGCACCTAAGCCTAAGGATGTTGCAAGACCAAATAAGGTGGCTAATACGGCTAACACATCAATGATATGCCCGGGCCAACCCCAAGTGCGGTCTCCCAATATAGGATAAAAAGCAGATCGTATGGAAAGCGGCAAGCCTTTGTTGTAAGCAAAGAATGATAACGATAAGGCCACTACGCCATAAATCGCCCAAGGGTGTAATCCCCAGTGGTACATAGTTGCACCCAGTGCAAGCTCTGCTGCCGCCGGGGTATTAGCGATTACATTCAATGGCGTTTCATACCAACCTGTGTAATACGCTGCGGGCTCAGCAACACCCCAAAACATTAAACCTATGCCCATACCAGCAGCAAAAAGCATCGCTATCCAGGAAAGTCTTGAATGATCCGCTTTTGCGTCGTCGCCACCTAAGCGAATTTTACCGAAAGGCGAGACAATTAATCCCAAACAGAAGATCACAAAAAAATTGGCAGACCACATAAAGAGGCTGTCAAATGTCCCTATAATGTCCCATTTTAAACCATCTAAAAAAGCTTTTGATGTTGCCGGGTCGATAACTAAAATTGTAATTAAAAATGCAGCGATTAAGCCTGCGCTAGTTCCAAATACAGGGTTATGTATATCAAATCCCCATTTTTGAACGTTATCCTGCCCGACAGTATAATCGGTATTATCTATACTGTATTTGTCCTTATTTATCTTCATAAATCCTCGGTTAGAGCAGCCTTGCTCTTTTATTTTTACAGTAGATTGAATTTTGCGTAAAGATTTTAACAAAATAAGGTAATAATTTCAGACTTATTTCAAAATAAAGAATAAACTGTCATTTATATGTCATATAGTTATAAAAAAATAGAGAGCCAAATTAGATTAGCACAGCGGCTTATATTCATCCGGCGTTGTGCTGGTGGCTATTCTGGGGGAAGGATAGAATTTAACTGAGCAAAGGCTGATGTTTTATATATCCAGCTATTGATAATACCAAACGCATCAAATAGGTGAGCAGCCTTGCTGGTTAAAATCAACCCATCTGTGTTATGAGTCTTAAAAAGAGAATAACTACTTCTTGCAACTCATGCCTTGCTAGCGTTAATTTTTCCTGCGCAATGCAAGACCACATCTTTAGGGCCTGTTTATCTTTCGTGGTTAATTTTTGTTCGTGATAAAAGCGTTCTAATCGCGGCGCGAGGTGTGTAGCTCCTTTCTACGGCGTTATCGCTTATTTATGGTGAATAACTACACGGCATAAGCTCTGCCTTGTATAAAGAATCTACAAACTGCTGCAAAAACAATTCCTAAAGATAAACAGGCCCTAATACATTTGCTATAAGTTTATTATTTATGGCTGCTTTGCATCTGATAAATCGTATTTATCATGGAATAGGTCACTACCGCGAGTAGGATATCTATGACATTAGAAGCTTGCGAGATTAAATTGAGATTGAGCAATTCAGGCAGTTTTTCTGCGCTTGCCGATAAGCGGAAAATAGACTGACCTAAGAGATTAGATAGGAGCCACAGCGTCCACCAGAGGGGTAAAATAAAACGGCTTTTGTTAAAACGCTCATCAAGGGGATTTTTATTAGCCAGCCAGATTTCTTTCATGGCCAGATAGGGTTTCCAGAGATTAAACACAGGAATAAAGTAATAAGCGATAGACCAGGCTGGTGTATAGTGCATCTTGTGCGGCCCAAGTTGGCGGGCATTTTCATTGGCGCGATAAATCCACTGCAGTATTAACAGCGCAGAAGCGACAAAGGCAATCAAGGACGCAATACCTATGATTTGCAGTATCTCAATAGCCTGCTTGCCATCGGCAAAAGCGGCTGGCAGCGAGTCATAAACCCCCTCCTGGAAAGCGGATAATAATTGATACTCTATTAACTGAAATATGATCGCTAAAACAGCGATCAAGATCTGCGCATAGAGCACGTATCTGATCCACTTGGTGAGGTTTTCTGAGCTTTTAAATCCGGCTTTGATTGACGACAATTTATTATCTTCTCTTTTTAAGGCTAGCCTGTGAACAGCGGCCATTAAGCTTATTCACAGGTTTGAATAGCTCAGGTCTATAGTCACCCTAGTCAAAAACGATTGTTATTTGAGCAGGTATTGTACAAGTTGATCTTTTAAAGGCAGGGCGGTCATTGCGCCTTTTTGGGTGGTGGCTAAAGCGCCACAGCCATTTGCCCATTGTACGGCATGGCGGATGTGCTCAATATCACTCCAGTTGTTGCTTTGCGCAAGATAAGTGATCAATCCACCCACAAATGCATCCCCCGCGCCGGTTGTATCCGTTGGTTTAACCGCTTTACCCGCAATGCGCTCTTGTTTACCCTGGGTAACAACTAATGCGCCTTTTGCGCCTTGGGTAATAAGCACCAGAGTATTGTGCAATTTTTTGATAGCTTCTAAGCCTGCTTCTATCGACTTTGTATCGGTTAAAAACAGCAGTTCATCATCGGAAAATTTAACCACATCAGCCATTGCTACCGCTGCTAATACCACTGATTTTATTTCGCTTTGATCGGCCCATACCTCATCACGCAGGTTGGGATCAAAGCTGATAAAGCCACCTGCAGATTTAATTTTCTGCATCGCTAAAAAAGTGCTGCTGCGGCTAGGTTCGTTTGCCAGTGCAATGGAGCAAAGATGTAACCACTGATTTTCTGAAAAATCAGGAATATCAGTTGGCAGCATAAACTGATCCGCACTTGGTTTGACCATAAAGGTGAAACTACGTTCACCCGATTGATCCAGACCAACAACCACAGTAGAGGTACGTTGCGCTTGGTCAAGGACCATGAAGTCTGTATTGACACCCTCGTTATTGAGCGTTTCTTTCATAAAGTGACCGAAGGGATCTTGACCGGCACGACCAAAAAATGCGCTACCACCCCCTAACCGTGATACGGCAACAGCAACATTAGCCGGCGCACCACCCGGGCATTTTAGATAGCTGTTTTCACTCTCTGGAATTAAATCTACAACGGCATCGCCGGTAACCCAAACTCTGTTCATAACAACTCCTTTATGCTCAATAAAAACCAGTAGTTAATTGAGAATACTGGTTTTAATCATTATGTCTACGAATGACTATTAAGCCGCCGCTTGTTGCGTTGTTTTAGCTTGTTTTTTTCTTTTTGCTTCAGCCCGTTTACCCAGAATGATGGTTAAACTAAATGCAACAGCAAATGAAATCGCCATACCGATAACATAAGGTGTAACGTCTCCCTGACGAATAGAGATAATGCCCGGCAGACCAGCGGCGCCTAGCGCACTGGCTTTGACATTAAAGAGTGTAATAAAGGCACTTGCAGCAGCTGCTGCGCAGATAGCGGCGATAAAGGGGTAGCGAAGTTTCAAGTTCACCCCAAACAGCGCCGGCTCAGTAATACCCAGTAGTGCAGTCACACCTGATGGGATTGCAATACCTTTCATTTTGGTATCTTTGGTGGTGACTCCAACGGCTAATGCTGCCCCGCCTTGCGCTATATTGGACATAGCTGCAATAGGGAAGATAAAGGTACCGCCAGTCACTGCAATATCAGCAAGCAGTTGAATTTCAATAGCGATAAAGCTGTGATGCATACCTGTGATAACAAAGGGTGCGTAGATGAAACCAAACACTGCGCCACCGATGAAACCAGCCGAATCGTATAACCAGCTTAAACCGTCACCTAACAGGAAGCCAAGATCACGGGTAAACGGACCGACAATAGTAAAGGTAAGCACACCGGTGATAAACAGAGCAAGCAGGGGGGTTAACAGATTATCCAACACCGATGGAATAAATTTACGCAGGCCGTTTTCAATTTTGGCGAGAATAAATGCAGCGACTAATACCGGTAGGACTGAACCCTGGTAACCCACTTTTTGGATTTCAAAACCGAGAATATTCCAAACCGGGATATCACCAGCGACCGCTGCGCCACCAAATCCCCAACCGTTAAGCAAGTCCGGGTGAACCATCAGCATACCCAGCGCTGCCCCTAAGAACGGGTTACCGCCAAATTTTTTGCTGGCAGAAAACGCAATAAGAATAGGAAGATATACAAAAGGTGCATTTGCAAAGGTATTAATCATTGCAGCAAGATCGGCCAAACCGGGGTTCGCGTCAACCAGTGACAGCCCGTCAATAAACAAGCCCGGTGCGACTAATAAGTTAAAGATACCCATTAACAGACCGCCGGCAACGATCGCCGGAATAATAGGGACAAATATATCTGACAAGCCTTTAACTGCTTGTTGAATAATATTTTGTTTCTCGGCACCCGCAGAAGCCACTTCTTTGGTGCTCATCTCTTCCAGACCGGTCAGTTTTGCCATCTGTGCATAAACCTGATTAACGATACCGGAGCCAAAAATGATTTGGTATTGACCTGCGACTTTAAACTGGCCCTTAACCCCTTCCAGTTCGTCAATGCCTTTTTCATTAATCAAGGATTCGTCTTGAATTGCAAGACGTAAGCGAGTAGCACAATGCGCCAGTGCTTTAATGTTATCTTTACCGCCAAGCATTTCTATTAGCTGGCTTGCAGCTTTTGGGTAATTCATCTTTATACTCCGTAGGGTCATTTCTGTAATATGTTAGTTATTGTTTATTGGGAACGTTTGCAGAGCGCATATTCAGATCATCTGTCAATTTTTTCAAGTCTTATGGCTTTTAAATGTGATGAATGTCCTTATTTTGCTTAAAAAGCAACCTGTAAAGCCAGTTTTTGTACTTGAATCTTCATTTGTTGTTATTATGTCTGCAATCGCTCCCAAAAAATAGGAAAAAGCCATGCTCGGCTTGTACGATGTAGCAAAATTATCCGGTGTATCAAAATCGACCGTTTCTCGTGTGATTAATAATGAGTCAGGTGTGAAAGCAAGCACCAAAGAAAAAGTTCAGAAAGCAATCGAGGCCTGTGGTTATGTCGCTAATCAAGTGGCCAGGGACCTGCAATCTCAAAAAACCAATCTGATAGGCGTGATAGTCCCGCGCATGTATTCAAATGCGACAGCGAAAGGCCTTGATGGTTTAAGTTCTGTTATGAAAGAGGCCGGTAAGTACGTTTTGTTGGCAAACAGTCAGCAAAATAATGCAGAAGAGATTGAATATATTAAACGTTTTAATCAAAAACGTGTTGAAGGAATATTACTCTATGCAACCCATTTAGATGCGGCATTGGTTGATGCCATCAATCAATCTAAAGCACCCGTAGTATTAATTGGCCAGGATGGCTCTCTGTTTAATATCCCCAGCGTCATTTATGATGATTTGAGTGTTGGTTTCAGTGCAGGGCAAAAGCTGCTTGCAGCGGGCGCATTAAATATTGGTTTTATTGGTGTGAACAGCCAGGATATTGCTGTAGACCAATGTCGTTTTCAAGGATTAACCCAAGCCTTGCAGCATACCAAGCAGATCTCACCACTTTTTCATCATCGCGGAGAGTTCTCAATTGAATCTGGCTACCAGCAGACAAAGCAGTTGTTAATTGACTGGCCGCAGTTAGATGGTTTGTTTTGTGCGACAGATAGAATCGCGATAGGTGCGATGAAGGCGATATCGGAATCCAATAAAGTACCGGGAAAAGATATTAAAGTACTGGGGGTGGGTAATGACGAATTAAGTCAAGTATGCACACCAAGCTTATCAACCTTTTCTTATGCCTTTGATTTTACTGGTGAAAAATCTGCCAATATGTTGTTGGATTTAATTGAAAATAAACAGTCAAGCGTGAGTAAATTGGTGATGAGCTTTGAAATTGTGGATCGGGAAAGTTGCTGATTTTTAGAAAATAAAACTTATTCGTTTGCGCTTTGCTGATTTTTTGTAAGACTCAATTAAGCATGTTTTTCTTTAAACAACAATCCTGTTATTGCAAACAGGCTTTTATTACCTTATTCTGCAAACGTTCCCATTTTTGCCTTTGTTCATTAATACAGGTGTTATATGTCGTTATTATCAATTATTAAAGAATGCGGTGGCATTTTTAATGTCCTGCGTGTTCTGATCCCGGATTCGCGTATTATTATTGAGATTAGAGAGTTTGACCTGTTATCCGCCCGGGCAAAACAGCAAGCTTACAATTTAACTTTAAAGCAGGTGACTTATCAGCAAGATGTCATTGTAAATAAAGAGGAATTTACAGCGCAATTATTACAAGTCGGGCAGATGATAGCCGAGCAGCAGCGCCAGGATCTTACTCCCTATACAACAGCTGTTGAATGTGAATTTCGCCCCGACTGGCATATCTCACCACCGCAAGGTTTGTTAAACGATCCCAATGGTTTTATTTATCATCAGGGGCAATATCATCTTTTTTACCAGTGGTACCCCTATGGCTGCGTGCATAAAGATAAGTATTGGGCGCACTTAAGCAGTAAAGATTTGGTGAACTGGCAGTGGCAACCCGTCGCATTAACCCCTTCGGATTGGTTTGATAGTCACGGCGTTTTTTCGGGTCATGCGCTCAGTCAAGATGACCAATTAATGTTGTTCTATACCGGTAATACACGTATTGGTGAGCAGAGAGACAGACACACTACGCAATGTTTGGCCACTTCCAAAGATGGTATTCACTTTACTAAACAGGGCCCCGTCGTGCCTGAGTTACCCCCGGGTGTTACCCCGCATTGCCGCGATCCCAAGATTATTCGCCACAATGATCGCTGGTTAATGTTGCTCGGTGTACAGCGTGAAGATGAAATTGGGCGATTAGCGATTTACCAGTCCGAGGATCTCAAAAACTGGACATTCCTTGCACTGTGCGGTGATGAGTTGGGTGATTTTGGTTATATGTGGGAATGCCCGGACTTTTTTACCTTAAACGGGCAAGACTTTATAGTGATTGGCCCGCAGGGGATTAAATCGCCCAATAAGAGCCATAGCGTTGCCCATCATAACGGTATTGTTAAAGCGCAACTGGATCAAAGTGGCAAAGCCCTGTTATCTAATTTCCAGCATTTAGATCATGGTTTTGATTTTTATGCCCCGCAATCATTACAGACCCCCGATGGGCGCAGGGTTATGTGCGCCTGGATGGGCTTGCCCGATGAAATCGATCATCCAAGCTCGGACAATGGTTGGGTGCATCAATTAACCACCATGCGTGAATTATCATATGCTGATGGTTTGTTAATTCAAAAACCACTCAAAGAGTTGGAAACACTACGCGCTGAGCCGGTTGTACTGGTGGAAGGTGAGACGTTTTTGGATTTGAAAAGTAAAGCATTCGAACTGCAAGTTTCAATGCACTGGGGAAGTGTCTTACGTTTGCACCAGAGTGAGTCAGGTTATTGTGAAATTCGCTTGGATGCAGCTTCGCGGCGATTATATTTTGATCGCAGCAATACCCTGATCCGCGAAGGAGATACTGTTCGTGAACTTGATTTGGCTGGATTTGATTCGGTTCAGCTGCACATTTTATCCGATACTTCATCATTAGAAGTTTTCATTAATGAGGGGCAATCCGTCATATCGGCGCGCGTGTTTAGCGATAAAGATGCCACACAATTGAGCATAAAAGGAGAGGTGGAGATACAGGCCGGCTGGTTATTAAATAAAGCGACCGCGCCTTTCGTATCTTAAAAACCGAATGACAACGAGAAGTTAAGCAGGCGGTAAATGATTAATTTCTCGTTAAAATACATCTGAAACAGTCATTTCCAGATCTGTTTTGGCGTGGCTTTATGCAAGCAGATTCTATCTAGGCCGACCCTTTATTCGGTGTTTTTGTTATTATGTCGTCAATATCCGCTTTAGGTGAGGCCCTTCAACTCTACGGGTTAAAATTAGTACAGGGCATATTTTACAATAGTCTCCTCTAATAGGGGGCGGTCTTCATAAAATGCAAAGACCATTTCGGCAATTTCATGCAGCGCATCTTTATCTTCACTGCGAATACAAAACATATCCCGCTCTTCGCCAAATTTTATTTTTTTTAATAATTCCGGATTTTTTTCTAACAGCATGTTTTCCATTACTAATGCCCAGTCTTCTCCATCACCTAAAAAATCTTGTGCTTCAAAGGCAGGCCACTTGAGATCGTTTAAAGTAAGGGTATGGACTCTTTGGAGGCTGGACAGAAAAAAAGGTTGGTAAGCGTTTGCGTGTTTCATAATATCTCTCTTAAATAACAAAAACTAGAAAACATAAAACCACTTTAACAGTGGGGGGATTTAGTTACTGACTATCCTACAGGCTCGCTATCTTTTTAATGCTGCTTACATCAAAATTTTGAATTTAAAAAGTAAAATTAACACGATTAAACGGCGGTATTTTTTACTTTTGTGAGGAGGAAAAAAGTGGAGGGTTTAAAAGGAGAAAAGTTAGAGATATCTGCTGGTTAATTTTCTTATTCTCAGGCTTTTGCTTGTAAGCAGGGGGCTTAACTTCATTGCTGTATTCCGCCTTTGAAGCTTTGTAGATGAGAACAAACCGAAACGCTTTTTATCTTGATAAATTAATCCCTTTATTTGTTTTTAACAAAGAGGGCAGAAGCTCGAAATTCAGATCCCTGTGCGTGTTGCTGAGTGGATAGAAAATGCACTCAGAGCTCTGCCCGCTCATAAAACTGAACTGGGGTAAATGACTCCGGGCGTCCTGCCCTACGCCTTTAAGGTCGTTGTCGTAAATTCCAATGTTAAAATTTGTTCCTGAAGAATTTGTCGCTCCATGTTTCCACTTGCTAAAGGCATGGATTGATCAATAAAAACGTAAATTTCCTAGCCGAATTGGTTTATTTATAAAAAAATTTATATGTCCCTAACGGCCAACTCTGCTGAAGAGGCGTAGTCAGCAGAGTTGGGCGTTAGTTTGAGTTTGAAATATGCGCTTGGTTGCGACCATTGTTTTTACTCATATAAAGCGCAACATCTGCCTTCTTAAGTATCAGGGAACGATCATCTCCCGCTTTAAATAAAATAGCACCAATACTGACTGTGATATTTTTCTCTTTGATAATGACAGAAGAGGCGACTTTCTCACAAATATAATCAGCTCGTCTTCTAAGTTCATCTTCTCCTTTGAGATCACAAAGGATAATCGCAAACTCTTCGCCGCCTATTCGAAAAACTTTACTCGGAAATTCAATAATATCTTCTAGTAATTTACCCAGCGTTATTAATGCGTTATCACCTATATCATGGCCTAGTTGATCGTTAACTTTTTTGAAAAAATCAATGTCCAAAATAAGCATGCCATAGTTAAACGTTATATCCCCCTCTAATATGTTAGCTATGTAATATTCGTATTCCCTACGATTACTTAATTGTGTTAATAAATCAGTTTTAGATAATCGATCCAGTTCATGTTCAGCAGTCGTGTCGATAACCACTCCGGTGAAACCTATCACCTGCCCCTCCTCCATCAAAGGTTCGTAAATTGCGTAGCAGTAGTGCGGATTACCGTCAATTTTAACGAAGGAGGTATTAAATTTAACCGTTTCGCCAGTCAAAACTTCGTTGTAATGCTTTAAATTTCCATTAAAACCATCTATTCCAATAACTTTTGATATGTGTAATCCAACAACTTCTTGCTGAGATATATTATGAATTTTTGCAAAAAATGGATTGATATAGGTGAACTTTAAATTTTTATCTGCAACGTAAAATAGGATAGGTGCTGACTCTACTAGTTGCTTAAAAGCGGTGACTTGATCTTTATCCATAAGTAATCCTCTTTTTATAAAAAGCTAACATCTTTTAGATGGAAAAATTCCGTTTTCCCATAACAAAGATGCCCATCTATTATTTATGATGAAAAGAAAAGCTACATGTTTTGATAGTATTTATCAATTGCTTATACTTATTAATAGGATGTATCTATTGTTGTTCGGCGGAAAAATTCCATACTTGCGGTGTAAACACTGAATATAGCGAGAACTGCAAAAGATTGATAACAAATCTTGAATCTATAATTTTATGCAAAACTCAGGTTTTGCCCAAATTTTTATTAAAGGGTTATGTATTCCCCCCTCAAGTTCGTCGGTGTTTGAGGGGGGAAAGTGGTTGGGCAGTACAATAATCAAAACGTTCAATTCGCTTATTTTTCCACTTGTTAAAGGAATTGATTGATCAAGCAAAACGTACGGAAATTGCCTAGCCGCAACGGTCGGGGTTATATGTTTGAAGAGGTGTGGGCTTTCAATTAAAAGAGGTTTGGCTGTCCCATCTTTTGATCAATCAAAACGTTCAATTCGCTTATTTTTCCACTTGTTAAAGGAATTGATTGATCAAGCAAAACGTACGGAAATTGCCTAGCCGCAACGGTCGGGGTTATATGTTTGAAGAGGCGTCGGCTTTCAATTAAAAAGGTTTGTCCCATCTTTTGTTGTTGGTTGATAGGCTTTCGCTTGTTAGCTGATAGTTTTTATTCGTCAAGGGCGGAAGACCAACGACGAAAGATTACCTGCCTGTGGTTATTTTTCATACGCCTTGATTTCTAACCAAAATCCCAGTAAATCAACAGACTCCTTTATGCTTTTGCATCTCGTCTGTTTAAAAAAAAGCTACTCCCTAGCATTGATTTCGCTATTTTTTTGGTGGTCGCACAGACATCATTCACTTCCATGTACTCTTTGTAGACACCATGTGCCAAATCAACACCTGCCAAACTGATTGACATTAATGGGAAGGTCTCGCTTTCACCTTGGCGGTTAACAGAGTGAATACACTTGGCTTCTGCATCTTCGCTGGAATAAAACTTAATAACGCCTTGATCGAACCGTAGAATGATTTTTTCAGCGACTGTTTGAGTCAGTTCAGATGGCACAATCAGAACAAAGTCGTCCCCGCCGATATGACCGATAAATGCATCCTTGATATTTAGCTCACCGACAACATCTTGAAAAACCTGGCAGGTAAACTTGATGACTTCATCCCCCAAAGCAAAGCCATATTTATCATTAAATGCTTTGAAATTGTCCAAATCAGAATAAATCACGCCCCAATTTTCTTGGGTATCCAATGCACTTTTAATCTGTTTTGCAACACTGTTATTACCAGGAAGACCCGTCATGGGATTGGAATCAAGTGCTGTGTTGTATAGCCGTTTCAGTTCCTGCATGGCTTCCTGAAGTTTTAAATGATTTTTCACCCTGGCTTTAACGATCGCCGGACTAATCGGCTTGGTAATGTAATCCACTGCACCGACTTCTAAGCCCTTTTTTTCATCCCCAATCTCACTCATTGCCGATATGAAGATAACAGGAATATCGCAGGTGATGGGGTTAGATTTCAATTTCTGGCATACTTCAAAGCCATTCATTTCCGGCATGACAATATCCAGTAAGATAATATCAGGGGCCATATTTTGAGCTAATTCAAGGGCTTTTTCACCATTAGTCGCGAAAAATGTTTTATATTCCGGCTTCAGCAGATCGATTAATACCTTAATATTATCTATAATATCATCGACAATTAATACTTTTTGTTTTATTTTCTCAGGCATAATCGCACCTTAAATTGAAAGATCAAGTGTACTGCACAGCGCTTTCAATTTCAGAGCTGCTTCTTCAAATTGTAAATCATTGACCAGATCCTCAATTTCTTCCAAGCCCTGTTGATGGTCAGGACCTATTATAGTCGCTAATTTTTTAACATTGTCGATGGCATCAACATCATTGTCCCGCAGGCAGGATGCCAATGAATCCAGGACAACGGTCAGCAGAGAAATATCAACAGGCAATGACGCCACGTTAGAGTCCGATCCTCTATTTTCAACGGTTTTCTCGCGCCCAAGCAAAAGGGTAATGGAATGGGTCATGATGTTAGTTTCTTCCTCAAGCTTGTGCAGCAATCCATTGATTTCAGATTGCCTGTCCTGCTTAATGACTTGTTCCAATTCGCTTGTTAATGAAAATAAAGCTGTCGCTCCGATATTGCCGCTGACGCCTTTATATGCATGGGCAAGATCTGCGGCTTTTCCGATCTCTTTGCCCTCTAAGGCACTTCTTATCTGCTGAACTGTTTGAGAATGCATATCAACAAAAGTCAGAAGTAATGATTTGTAAAGCTTTTTATTTCCCCCTACCCGCTGAAGTCCTGTCACAATATCAATTCCACTAATCTCTACCGGGATGTGAGTGTCATCTTTTTCAGGAGCGGCTATAATTTTAGCTTTTTTCCTATCGCCAGGCTTAATCCAACTGCTAAGAACCTTAAATAATTTTCTTGTATCAATGGGTTTGGTGACATAATCATTCATTCCTGCTGCAAGACACCTTTCTTTATCGCCTTCCATAGCATGGGCGGTCATGGCGATGATGGGTAAAACGGGAGAGCCATAGGATGGCTTTACATCAACCCGCGCGTTTTCCCATCTTCGAATTTTTTGAGTGGCTTCATAGCCATCCATTTCAGGCATTTGAACATCCATAAGCACCGCGTCGAATGCGTGGCTTTGCACAGAGCTCACTGCTTCTCTCCCATTGGTCGCTGTTATGACTATCAATCCTGCATTTTCCAGAAATTCTCTGGCCACCTGCCGGTTAATTTCATTGTCATCAACAAGCAATATTTTTGCACCCCCAATTGCATCCAAACTTGCAGAGTCTACTTTAATTTTTCTCTTCAGGTTTATATTAGTATCATCCCTGTAACCAAAGACAGTCAGTATAGTATCAAGCAAAATTGAGTGATTAACGGGTTTTAACACAAAAGAATCAAAGCCAACTTCTTTCGACTTTTGGCCGAGCAAACCATCCCTATCAGAGCCAGACATTAAAACCATTGGCATTTTGGGAATCGACGGATTTTCTTTTATCTTTTTAGCTGTTTCAATACCATCCATTCCACCCATCTGCCAGTCAATGATAGCCAGGTCGACAGCGTTATTTCCAAGCGCATTTTCCAGTACCGATAGCGCCTTTTCTCCAGACTCTGCAGTCGTAACATTGAATTTTAGATGAATCAGCATCTTTTCTATTACCTTTAGCGTAACGGGATTATCGTCAATCACTAGGGCATGCAGGCCTGTCAGCGCTGGAGGTAACAGTAATCTGTTATCTTCAGCATCTTGACTGACGCCAAACTCAACTTCAAAAGAAAAAACACTTCCTTTGCCCTGTTCACTTTCAAGCCAGATCCTGCCATTCATTTTCTCAATCAATTGTTTGCAAATCGATAGACCTAAACCTGTTCCGCCGTGTTTTCTTGATGTCGAGCCATCAGCCTGGGCAAAGGGCTCGAACAGGCTGGCAACCCTGTCTTTTGGAATCCCGATACCTGTATCAGCGATTGAAAAAAGCAATCTCACCTGTTTGTCATCCTTTTCCAGGCAGGAAGCACAAATCGTAATCTCACCCTTGTCGGTAAATTTGATGGCATTGTTAATCAAATTGGTGAATATCTGACCTGTTCGTAGAGGATCACCGATAAGATGCCAGGGCACATCCGGATCAATGGAGACAATCAATTCAATCCCTTTTTCGGCCAGACTGAAATAAAAGGTATTGGAGATATTTTCCTGAATATCAAGCAAAGAAAATTCAATATTTTCCAGATCGAGTTGCCCTGCCTCTATTTTTGAAAAATCGAGAATACCGTTAATTATTCCCAATAAAGAATTTCCAGAAGAATGTATTTTTGAAAGATAATCTCTCAATCGGGGAGTCATATCCTGATTAAGGGCGAGCTCAGATAAGCCAATAACGGCATTCATGGGTGTCCGAATCTCATGACTCATATTGGCCAGAAACTCACTTTTGGCCATATTGGCTTTCTGGATGGCCCGATTCATCATTGTCAATCTGCGATTCCAATAGAAAATACCAAGCAGAACCGCAAGAAAGATAGCCAGTATTTTCCAAAGAAGGGAGTAATCGAAGGTTTTTTCAAAGACGATGGAAACCCACTTATTATAGATATTTTGTCTTTCTGAGTCTGTTAAAGATCCAACCGCTTTCTGCATAATAGAAAATAACATCGGGTCATCATTGCGCACCGCGACAGACAGATCATTATTCACATCAAACTTGCCTGCGATCTTAATGTCAGTTATTCTTGATTGTTGAATTTTATAGCGGATGGCTGCCAGTGGAAAGATAAAGCCATAGGCCTCGCCCGAACGAATTTTTTCAATACCCTCATCAATAGAGGAAACTTCATCAATAATGACACCAGGATACTTTTTCTTCAGTTTGTTTATATAGGCAAAGTCTTTAATACCCGTAAATTTTCTATTTAAAATTTTATTGATATCATCGATGAATAGCTCGTCGGATCGAGTGGCAATAACAATCGGGGTCTGGAGGTAGGGCTCCGTAAAGTTGAAATATTCTTCTCTCTCTGTTGTTTCCTGCAGCAGAGATAGCATGTCACACTGACGCTGTTTCGAAATACTCAAGGTCTCGCTGAAATCTTTTGTTGGCACCAACTTGATACTTTTACCGATCCTCTGACTGATGATATTCATAAATTCAGCCGCCATACCCTCGTGGATGCCAGCCTTGCTGATTGACTCAAATGGCATCCAGTTTGGATTGGCACAGATAAGAATCTCATTTCGATTTTCGAGGTAATGTTGTTCAGCTGAGGAGAGCAAAATTTTAGTTTCTTTCGAACCGATTTCCTTCAAGTCCGTACTAAGCCAGCGATTTGTTATTATAGCCAACTGCTGATCACTGATGCCATCCAGCCCTTTTTGCAGGATATTGTATAATATTTTTTTGTCAGTCCTAACACCGAAACGCAAATCTTCTTTTCCCACGCCCTCCAGCCCAAACTCTCCAGCAACCCGAATATTGCTGAGACCATATTTGCGAACTTGATAATTAATGACAGACAGATTTTGAATTAATGCGTCAATTTTTCCATAGGCCAAGGCCTTAGATTGATCTGCATAATTTTCAAAGCCGACAAGTTCCATTCCTCCCATTTCGCGAAGTTCTTTTTCATAAAAGATACCCTGCTGAATGCCCACCTTTTTACCTTTGAGACTTTTCAAGCCTTGAAAATTTTTAAAGTCCTCTCTGGTAAAGATAACCACGGGGATCTCATAGTAAGGTGTGGTAAAAAGGGTAAATGCTTCCCGTTCCTTTTTATAAGAAATGTCCGCGATGATATCAACTTCTTTTTTCTTGAATTTATTAAGGTTATTGCCCCAATGATCTACTTTTCGGACAAATTCAAGGCCGGTTTTTTTAGAAATGAGCAGTAGCAGATCCTTGACAAAACCCTTTACCTCTCCGTTCTCCTCATATGAGAATGGGGCATAATCACTTATCAAAGCGATTGAAGCTGTCGGATGGATTTTAAGATAGCCCTGTTCCTGTTCGGTTAATGTTATACGCGTACTTTCCTTGGTTGATTGCATCGTAAGCCATTTCTTTTTCAGCTGATATTTCTCTTGAAATGTCAGCGACTTTAAAGCCTTATCCAAGGAGCTCGCCAGAAGTGTCCAATCTTTTCGAACGCCGATACGATTATAAAAGTTTTCTCCCCCTGGAATCTTAGTTTCTCCGGAAATAGTGAGGTTGGGGATGTTGTTCTCCAGAATGAGATGCTGCATCACGACCCCAATATCGATGGTGGCGTCCGCAGTCCCAAAAGCGACATCTTTCAGCGCGTCAACACTGGTATCCATCAGGTGAAGCTTTATCGCCGGGAAATTTTTTTCTAATAAATCTTGATACCAAAAACCTTTTACAATAGACACTGTGTGACCTTCCAGTGCTTTGAGATTTCTAAAGGGCGTATTGGTTTTGCTGATAATATTAAGGGGATTTTTAATGATCGGCAGGGTAAAAACCGCAAATTCTTTTCGATCATCGGTTTCCACCATATTCCCTATGATGTCTATATCTTTGCTCTTCAACATTCCCATAAACTCATCCCAGGTGGGGCCGCTGATATATTCGATTTTGATGCCAAGCTTTTTTGCCAGAATATTCATTAAATCTATGGTGAATCCCTGGGGTTTCCCATCACGATAGAAATTAAACGGAATCCAGTTCTGTTCATTGTGGGCACGGATAATAGGATGAACATCAAGGAAGGAACGTTCTTCGACCGTCAATGACAAATTATCTCTGTCAGCTTCGGGCACTACCTGACTGGCTGTCATCGGCGATTGTATTTTGCCTGCCCCGGTAGAAGTTTGCATGGCCTGCGACATTGATGGGTAAAAAAAGATGCTAACGAGCAGGAAAAAAAATACCACCAACAGATTTACTTTTTCTTTCATTTTTTGTCTCTTATAATTTTTTTCAATGATTCCAAGGTATAAATCAGTAGGTGGTAGTCCGAAAACAATATTCTTCTATTTATTTCCTGATGAATTATATTCTCCAGGCTTTTGTTTTCCAACAGAAATACCATAATTTATCATATCAGAGTTTCGAAATGATTTTTATAAAAGATGTGCTCATAAAGATAATCGGGATGTGGATCGTGCATATATGTCGCATCTTTTCATTTTCGTCTTTTTTCACTAATTCCGTTTTGCTGCTGACGCTGGTTGGTAGGCTTTTGCTTGTTAGCTGATGGTTTATCGAACAAGAAAAACGTACGGAAATTGCCTAGCCGAATTGGTTTGTTTCTAAAAAGGTTTGGATGTCCCATCTTTTTCGCTGGTTTGGATCGAATTCAGTAATAACTCACCAATTTTAGAAGTTTCACATTCCGTAATTTCAACTAAACCAGTATAAGAATCAACATTACTATCGGGATATTCCTCGTCCTCAACAGCCCGCTTAACCTTAACTAAATCTAATCTTTCAAGTGTCAAAATATGCATACCTAATGAAACAGTTTCAAAGTCCCTACTAGGGTTACTGTTTAATTCGGAATGTGACAGTAATTTCGGTGTAAAAGGCTCAGCAGCTTTGTTGAACCCATGATTTCGTACTTCTGTTAGAAATTGGATATCAGAATCTGTTAGCTCTTGTAGTATGAACAATAACTTTTTTTGGACAGCGTAATGATCTTGCGATAAATCCAAAGTATTCTTAACAAATTGAGCTAGGTATTGATTTCGTTCACTTGATAGTGACCTCGATGCTTGGATTATAGTATCTTCAAACAAGTCTCTATAAAGCTTATTTTCTTTGATTTGTTGATACTCGAATTCAATTAACCGTTTACTCAATTCTTCTAAATAATCAGCAATTCTGTCAATTCGTTGATTAGGAATCACACTACTAATCACTTCAGCTAAGAGGCCTCCAGCAAATGGAACAATTCCAGCGGAACCTTTCAAAAGGGATACTAAGTCGTCTTTTTCCGATACTTTCAAATTATCGTAGCTCATATCTCCCCTGAACAGCTAACATCTTTTTAGACGGAAAAATTCCTTGTTTCCACAGAAAACGCACCCATCAAATATTTATGAAAAAATAAACATTACATGTTTTTAGGCTACTTATCAAATGGTTACATTTTATAATGGGATTTAGCTATTGTGGAAAGGCGGGAAAGCTTGGACACTCACTTTTTTGTTGTGAATTCAAAATACTAGGTTTACCGAACCAATGCGGCTACGGAAATTTCCGTACGTTTTTCTTGGTTGGGAAATGACTTTAGCAAAAGAAATCATGGAAGATTTCATTAGGCTCGGCTCTGCACATGGATGTGCTGTCCGAGCCGGTGCGTTAAGAAGTTATTGAGCAGACAAGAAAAAAAAACGTCTCGGAACGGCACTCTTTTGGTTACTTTTCTCTTGCTGTTGAGAGAAAAGTAACACGCCGTCAGGGCGGAAGACCAACGATAAAGGCTACAACAAATGCATAAAGCGAAAGCCTACAATCAAACTAATCGGCTATGTATAAAGCGGGTGGAGGCGAAAACTGTAGGTAAACCTACAGTAATTTATATTGCCCATTATCAATATTATCAATAGTCCAATCACCAATCCGATAACGAATCAAACGCAGGGTTGGAAAACCAATATGCGCTGTCATACGCCGAACCTGACGGTTACGTCCTTCGCTGATGGTAATGCTTAACCATGTAGTCGGAATGTTGGCTCGTTCTCGAATAGGGGGCACACGTGCCCAAATATCGGGCTGCTGCATAATTACAATATCAGCGGGCTGGGTTAAACCATCTTTAAGATTAACGCCCTCACGTAGTTTCTGCAGCTGCGCTTCAGTCGGACTGCCCTCGACTTGTACCCAATAGGTTTTACTGGTTTTAGCGCTCGGTTCGGTGATCTTTGCCTGCAGTTTTCCATCATTGGTTAATAATAATAATCCTTCGCTGTCACGATCTAATCGACCCGCAGCATAGACATCAGGAATATCAATATAGTCCTTTAATGTTTGGCGATTATCCTGATCGGTAAACTGACTTAATACATCAAAGGGTTTATTAAACAAAAGTATTTTACGTGTTGCATCGCTTACGGGCGGCAGCTGTTGTTTATTTCTTTTGTGCTTGCCCGCAGAGCGAATTGTCGCGTTGCCTATTTTGGCTTTCGAAAACCAGATTGATTTTTTATTGGAATTTTTAGTTTTAACCACGAAAACACCTTAAAAATAAATAAAAAGGTATTGTAACAGAAGAGGGGATTGACGGACAAAACAAGCCAAGCTGCGGACCAATAAAGTTAAAATAGCGTGGTGGTTGTTGGACTATTGAGCAATTTTCGTTATTATGATGCACTAAAATATCACCAAGTAACAAATCCACAACATTGTTACCCGTGCGTTATAACTATTAAATCTGCTTTACGGTCCATTGTTTTGGTAGATAACTAGCCTATAAACATCATAAAACTTGTTAAAGGAATAAATATGACAGATAAATCTGCAAAGATCATCTACACACAGACAGATGAAGCCCCTGCACTTGCAACCTATTCTCTACTTCCCATCGTTAGTGCCTTTACACAGGCTGCAGATATAACAGTTGAAACGCGCGATATCTCTTTAGCTGCCCGCATTCTTGCTAATTTTCCTGATAAGTTAAACGCAGAGCAAAAACAAGCCGATGCATTAGCTGAACTGGGTGAGCTTGCTCAAAAACCGCAGGCCAATATCATTAAATTACCCAATGTAAGCGCTTCAGTTCCTCAGCTTCATGCCGCAATTAAAGAATTACAATCCCACGGTTTTGATATTCCAAACTATCCTGAAAACCCAAAAACAGAAGCAGAAAAAGAAGCAAAAGCGCGTTACGCAAAAGTATTAGGCAGTGCTGTAAACCCGGTTTTACGTGAAGGTAACTCAGACCGCCGTGTAGCTGATGCGGTTAAACAGTATGCGCAGGATCATCCGCACCGCATGGGATCTTGGTCTAAAGATTCAAAATCACATGTTGCAGATATGTCCGAAGGTGATTTTTATGGCAGCGAACAGTCGGTTGTATTAAGGCAAAATGATGATGTTAAAATTGAATTTACCGCTACTTCCGGTGCAGTCTCAGTATTAAAAGCATCAACACCCGTATTAAAAGATGAAATAATTGATACAGCGGTAATGAGTTGTTCAGCACTACGTGCTTTTTACGAAGCACAAATGAAAGATGCTAAAGAGAATAACATTATGCTTTCTCTGCATCTTAAAGCGACCATGATGAAAGTATCAGATCCGGTTATGTTTGGTCATGCGGTAACGGTTTACTTTAAAGACGTGTTTGCTAAACACGCGACCCTATTTACCGAGTTGGGTGTTGATCCCCGTAACGGTCTGGGTGATGTTTATACCAAAATAGCAAATTTACCAGCAGCACAAAAAGAACAGATAGAAGCGGATATTCAAGAAGCTTATGCAACGGGCCCTGCTCTTGCAATGGTTGATTCAGATAAAGGCATCACCAACTTACATGTACCCAGTGATGTAATTATTGATGCCTCTATGCCGGCTGCAATCCGTACTTCAGGCGGTATGTGGGGCTTAGACGGAAAACTCCATGATACTAAAGCGATGATTCCAGATCGTTGTTATTCAGGCATTTATCAGGAGACTATCTCTTTCTGCCGTGAACATGGTGCATTTGATCCTGCGACTATGGGTAATGTATCAAACGTGGGTTTAATGGCTCAAAAAGCGGAAGAGTACGGCTCGCACGATAAAACCTTTATTATTAAAGAAGCAGGTCTCGTTAAAGTGATTGATCAAGCTGGCAATACTTTAATGGAACATGCTGTTGAAGAAGGTGATATATGGCGCATGTGTCAGGCGAAAGATATTCCAATTCAAGATTGGGTGCGTCTCGCGGTCAGTCGCGCCAGAGCAACCGGGCAACCGGCTATTTTCTGGTTAGATGAAAAACGTGCTCACGATGCGAACCTTATCAGTAAAGTAAATACTTACTTAAAAGATCACGATACAGAGGGTTTGGATATTTCTATTTTATCGCCTATTGAAGCGATTAAAGTAACTCTGCCACGTGTTTCAGAAGGTAAAAATACTATCTCTGTAACGGGTAATGTATTACGTGATTACCTGACCGATCTGTTTCCAATTCTAGAGCTTGGTACCAGTGCGAAAATGCTTTCAATTGTTCCTCTTCTTGCCGGAGGTGGCTTATTTGAAACGGGTGCTGGAGGCAGTGCGCCTAAACATGTTCAGCAGTTTATTGAAGAAGGGCATTTACGTTGGGATTCGATCGGTGAATTCTTGGCCATTGCTGTTTCTCTTGAAGATATGGCAGAAAAAACCGCTAATAAGAAAGCCGTTGTTCTTGCTGAAACACTGCATGCAGCTAACGGAAAATTCTTAAAAGAAGATAGATCGCCATCACGTAAAGTCAAAGAAATTGATAACCGTGGTAGTCATTTTTACCTTGCGATGTATTGGTCAGAGGCACTTGCTGCACAATCTAAAGATACTGAACTGCAGGCGAAATTTGCACCTCTTGCTAAAGCACTTGCTGACAATGAAGAAAAGATCCTGGCTGAGCTAAATGCAGCGCAGGGTGCTCCCGTTGATTTAGGTGGTTACTTCCATACAGATCCTGTGAAAATGGCAGCGGCAATGCGTCCAAGCAAAATATTAAATGATGCACTGGCAACGCTTTAATTTAACGTTCGCCTCTGCGCGGGACGTCCTTTAATTAAATGATCAGGGAGACTTGATCAATCAGTGGTAAGTTGACACTTTTGCCATTCTAAAACGCCCGCTGCGCTTCATCGGGCGTTTTTTTATGTTCAAAAAGGACGTTCAGGATGATACATTTGGACTGATTCTTTCATTCACTTATTTTGTCTGGGTCTTTTAGCAACGATTATATCCAAGCAGGTTATACAGGCACTGATGTGCCGCTTGGTAGATGACAGCGCAATATTGTCACCTTGGTATAGTTTTAGCTTAATGAAGTATTTCTATGCAGTTCTTTTATTATTTCAGTGATTGCCAGAATCAATAACGACTTAATGACCTGTCTATTATGCTCCAGTTTCATTTGTTCTACAAAATGCGAACTTTCTTGTAGTTGATTATCCTCTAAGTTGGGAGGCAGAATTTCAGCCACTGCACTAATCGCATTTATGCGCTCAAGGAGCAGAGGTGAAAGAAAATCTATTGATTCACCTTCTGACTGAACAAACTCTTTTAAGGCAATAAATTTTTCAATATCTTGGTAGGGCTTTTTAGATAACAACCCCAACCCATATAACAGTTTGATCCGAATAGCTAAATGTGCCAATGGACCATTATTGTTTAATAAGGGCTCCACAGCATATTTCACTGCATAATCATCTTTTCTAAAAACATTTTGAATTAAGATATCAATGGCATCTTCAAAAAGATCAAAACTGGCGGTAAAAAAAACATAAGCCGTTTCCGCCTCAGAAAGCGTTTCGACAATATCAATATCAAATTCTAGGCGGGAAAATTTTGGCATGATTTTTTTCTAATGAGTTACTAATGGGTTAAATAAATGTCGTAAAGCAGGACTTAATTGCGTGATTATTTAAGCTTTCCAAGCCTGCCCGGCTTGTTTAAGGGTTTAACGGTTTAGCGATTTTACTGTCAGCAGTCAGCCGGAATAATGCATAAAGGGGACGGCAATACCCGCATCCGATAAAAGCTTACCAATAACACCACTGCCAATATTGTGCGCGCCAAAATATATCGTTTTTATCATAAATATTTTCCTAAATGTAAAAAGGCTAGAAAATCTAGCCTTTAATATTTAGTCGTCTTGAGTCCTTGAATCCTAGGAAGATAGGATGATAGGATGATAGGACTTTCAGACTTTTTTGCTCACCTAGCTTTTAGCAGTTTTAAGTTCATTCACCAAACCATCATACATCGCATTATCTAAGAAATTAGTTAATGAAATATGATCTGCATTTGGCGCATGTTTACGTGCTCTGTCGGTTAAGTCTTTATGGGTAACAACAATATCAACATCGCCAGGTAAATCATTGATAGCGGTATTAATCACTTCAATATTTAAATTTGCAGCCAGCACCTTTTTACGCAGTAGACTTGCACCCATCGCACTTGATCCCATACCCGCATCACAAGCAACAATGATTTTTTTAACCGCAGACATACCTTTAGCACTTGCAGTCACTTGACCTTTAGAGCCCTGTTTCATGTCGCGCATTTGATTTGCCGCTTCTTCAAGAGCATCTTCATCACCGGCAACATTTTTTTGTGTTTTAAGCAGTAAAGAAGCCACTAGGAAAGAAACCACAGCAGCAGCAGTAACGGCAAGGATAACACCCAGGTATGCGCCTTTAGGCGTCATCACTAAAACGGCAAAGATAGAGCCAGGTGATGCAGGAGAGATAAGACCGGCATCAAATACTGTAAGAGTGAATACACCCGTTATACCGCCAGCAATAACCGCTAAGATAAGGCGTGGATTCATCAATACATATGGGAAGTAAATTTCGTGGATACCACCGAAGAAGTGGATGATAACAGCACCGGGAGCAGATTGTTTTGCAGAGCCTTTACCGAATACCATGTAAGCCAACAGAAGACCTAAACCCGGGCCTGGATTTGCTTCAATTAAGAAGAAAATAGATTGGCCAAGAGACTCTGACTGAGCAATACCCAAGGGAGTGAAAATACCATGGTTAATCGCATTATTAAGGAACAAAATCTTTGCCGGTTCAACAAATACCGAGGTCAAAGGAAGCAAGTTATTTTCCACTAAAACATCCACACCCGCAGCAAGCGCGGTAGATAACATTTTAACTGCAGGACCAATAACAAGATAGGCAATAATCGCAAGAATCATACCAAGGATACCGGCAGAAAAGTTGTTAACCAACATTTCAAAACCGCTTTTCACTTTACCGTGAATGGCCGCGTCAAATTTCTTAATTGCCAAGCCACTTAAGG
>JBLIEH010000003.1:0-32521 GCA_047632875.1 Psychromonas sp.
TTGATAAGACAGCCATAAGAGCGCCTTTTGATGCCCTTATTGTTGAGCAAAATATCCAGCCGGGCAGTTATCTGCAGGTAGGCAGTTCTGTTGCACAGCTTTATAGCACAGATAGTGTTGAAATCGAAATCCCCTTATCTGCAAAACAGTGGGAGAATTTGCCTAAATTAAGCAATTCAGCATTGTCACAAAAAAATGCTGAAAAATGGCCGGTAATGCTCTACAGCACAGACGGTGATAGGAGTTGGCAGGGGTATGTCACCCGCATTGAGCAGCATCTCGACTTGACGTCCCGTCAGCGGTCCCTGGTGGTTGCTGTTGATCATCCTTTTGATCAGGATGTCGGGCTTTTTCCGGGCACCTTTGTGCAGGCGCATATCGAGGGCGCCGTTCTGGATAATACCTGGCAGTTACCAGCATCAGCTATCTCTCAGCAGGGTGAAATCTGGTTTATCAGTGAAGATAATCAGCTAAATAAAGTGGCAGCGAACAAGGTATTTGAAAAAGGGGGCCTGGTTTATGTTACACCAATAGCAGCGCTGAACGCTGCGAAAATAATCAAAAGACCTTTAAGCAATTATATTGTGGGTATGCTGGTTATGCCTAAGGTGGAAGGATAATGGCTATCAATAATTCAAAAGCTGATTTTAATGAAGGTATTATCGGCTGGTTTACGCGTAACTCAGTGGCCGCCAATCTGCTCTTAATTACCATCATAGTGCTGGGGGTTATGTCCTTAAGCGAACTCCGCAAAGAAGCCTTTCCCAGTCTGGCGCCCGACAGAGTAACCATCACAGTGAGTTACGACAGCGGCGATCCGGATCAGGCAGAAGAGGGGATTGCCATAAAAATAGAGGAAGCATTGGAAAGTCTTGCCGGTATCGATGCTATTACCTCAACCTCCGATGCCAGTGGCAGCAGAGTCGTTGTCGAAAAAACCAATGATTATCTATTGGATACACTTTTTACCGACATTAAAACCAAGGTCGATGCGATTAATGATTTCCCATCGGATGCGGATAATCCCATTATTGAAAAAGCGACCAGAGCGGATCATGCGATTTGGGTGCAGCTTTATGGCGATGCAGACCGGGCGACTTTTCAGGATCTCGCAGAAAAACTAAAATCCGACCTGCTGACGAAACCCGCTATTCGCGATCTTTCGATCAAAGCCAAAGCGGATCCTATGATTGCCGTTGAACTCAATGAAGCTAAGCTGCAGGCCTACGGTCTGACCTTATCCGATGTGTCCGATGCGATTAATGCCGAATCCGCCAGTGCAATAACTACCAGTTTGCGCAATGGTGAAAAAGCGGTGCGTCTGAAGGTCTCCCAGCAGTCTTATCAGCAGCAGGAGTTTGCTCATATTCGCCTGTTAACCCTGGCCGATGGCACTACCATCTACCTAGGCGATATTGCCGAAGTTAAAGAGACCTTTGCAAGCGATACCTTTACCTTCTCGCGTTATAACCAGCAAAGCGGTATGGCGATTGAGATTGTGATGGATGAATATGGTGATATTACTAAAATCGTCGAGCAGGCCAATCAGGTTGTCGATAACTGGAATGCCAGCAAATATCTGCCTGAAAATGTCAAGCTTACGACCTGGTATGATTCGAGTACCCTGATTAAAGACAGGCTTAGCCTGTTAATGAAAAATGCCTTGTCGGGTATCGCGTTAGTTTTTATTATTCTGGCAATTTTTTTGAACTTAAGGGTGGCTTTTTGGGTTGCCGCCGGTTTGCCCTTTGTGTTTTTCGGCACACTTTATTTTATGACCGACAGCTATGCGGGTTTAACCATTAATGAGATGACCACCTTTGGGTTTATTATGGCCTTAGGGATAGTGGTTGATGATGCCGTGGTGGTGGGGGAGAGTATTTATACTACCAGGCGGGAAGAGGGGGACAGCATAAAAAGCACTGTGCGCGGCACACTGAAGGTCGCTGTACCGACTATCTTTGGTGTGTTGACTACTGTGGTTGCCTTTATTGCTATTGCTAATGTGGAAGGCCGGATGGGGGCTATTTATGCACAATTCGGCACCGTTGTGATGATCTGCCTGCTACTTTCCGTGGTTGAATCAAAACTGATTCTGCCTTCTCATCTGGCACATCTTAATACCCATAAAGAGAAAGGGAAAGGCATTTGGTCGCGTATTCAGCACGGTGCTGATTCAGGCTTGCAATGGTTCAGTGGCAAGATTTATAAAAAGGCTATAAGCATCGCCCTGGAATACCGCTATGCCGTCCTGATCCTGTTTTTCTCTGTCTTTGTCCTAGTGGTGGGACTGCCGCTGACGGGTAAGGTGAGAGTCTCGTTTTTCCCGGATATTGCAGGGGACACAGTGCGCGGTGAAATCTCTATGTACAATGATGCGAGTTTCGGGCAGACAAAAAGCAGCCTACTCTGGCTTGAAAGCGCCGCGCTGGAAGCGGATGCCAATCTGCTGGCCGAGTATGGGGGAAATAAGAGTGAAATTTTAAACCTGCAGGTGACGGCTGAAAGTGACGATAGCGGCTCAATCATGATTGAGCTTGATAGTGACAGTATCTACAAATCAACTGATCTGATTAAAGAGTGGAAACGTCTGGCAGGTAATCCTGAAGGGGTTAAGAAGTTAAGTATCGAATCCAAGAAATCCATGGGCGATACTTTTAAGGTTGAGATAAAAGCCTGGGACAGTGCAACTGTTTTTGCTGCGGGTGAGGCGATGAAAGCTAAGCTGCAAAGCATCGAAGGGGTAAGCGGCATAGATGATAATATGAGCCCTGGAGAGCCGCAGTATCGATTTGAATTGACCGAGCAGGGGCGTTCACTGGGGATTGACACGGCGAGTTTGGCAGAGCAGATATTACGCTCCTTTGGTGGGAAAACGGTGCAGAGCTTTCAAAGAGATAGCGATGAAGTCAAAGTTAAGGTGCGCTACCCGCAAGAACAGCGACAAACGCTGGCTGATATTATGGATGCGCGGATCAGAAACCCGGATGGTACAGTGATCCCTTTAAGCAGTGTTGCTAAGGTTTATACCGAGTATCAGACATCCGAGATCACCCGTATCGATAATCTAAGAGCGGTATATCTGACCGCCAGTGTTGATAAAGAGGTGATTGCCTCTAATGAGTTAGTCGCGCAGATAAAAGCGCAGCTGGTACCTGATCTAATGGCGCAGTATTCAAACCTGCAGATTGATTTTGCAGGTGAAGCAGAGCATCAGGCTGAAACGACTAGCTCCATGAGCAATATGTTTATGATGGCGCTTATTGCTATCTATGTATTGCTGGCGATACCGTTAAAATCTTATACCCAGCCGCTGCTTATTATGATGGCCATCCCCTTTGGTATCGTTGGCGCTATTTTAGGGCATGTGTTTAATGATCTGACCATCAGTATTCTCTCTTTAAATGGTGTTTTAGCGCTAAGCGGTGTGGTGGTAAATGACAGTCTGCTATTAGTTTCTCGTTATAATGAACTGGTCAGAGAGAAAAAAATGGCCGTTAAAGATGCCATATTTGCAGCCTGTACCGGCCGATTAAGAGCGGTACTGTTAACTTCCTTTACCACCTTTGCAGGTTTAGCTCCGTTATTGAGTGAAACCTCAGTACAGGCGCAATTTTTGATTCCGGCGGCAGCGGCCCTTGGTTATGGAATTTTGTTTGCAACCTTGATAACTCTAGTGCTTATTCCATCACTGCTGCTGATCCATTTTGAAATCAGCACAATTTGTGCGAACTTGGTGAATAAGTTCAAGCCGCAAAAGGAGGCTTTACCTGAATGTTAAATTTACGCTTGGTCGAATTGAATTGAATTGAATTGAATTGAAGCTGGCGAGCGCTGTTATCGATTTGTGAAAGCATTTTACAAAGGCATCGATTGCAGTAACTGCAAGTAGTTCTATTCGAAAAATTTGTATGGAACGATGTTGAACAGTTTTTACAGAGCACTAAGTGGTGAATAGCAGACAAAAAAAAGCCAGAATTAAATTCTGGCTTTTTTATCTCAACTAAAGGAAGCTTACAAAGAAGCTGTCACGATAGTTTGCATTTCTGTCATATAACCGCGTAGTTTTTTACCAACGATTTCTACAGGGTGAGAGCGGATTGCTTCGTTAACTTCGATTAGACGCGCATTATCAACAGAGTTAGTTTTCACTGTTAAAGGTTTACCTAACATTTCAGGGTTTAATGCTTTAACAAAATCAGTCAGTAGCGGCTTAGCGGCATGATCAAACAGGTAACAACCGTATTCAGCCGTATCTGAGATAACGACGTTCATTTCGTAAAGTTTTTTACGTGCGATGGTATTGGCGATCAGCGGTGTTTCATGCAGTGATTCGTAATAAGCAGAATCTGCGATGATGCCGGAAGCTGTCATCGCTTCAAAGGCCAGTTCAACACCCGCTTTAATCATAGCAACCAGGAAAATACCGTTGTCGTAGAAGTCCTGCTCATCAATCTTCATGTCGCCTGCTGGTTGTTTTTCAAAACCAGTTTCAGCCGTTGCTGCGCGCCATTGTAAAAGATTTTTATCATCGTTCGCCCAGTCTTCCATCATAGTGCGAGAGAATTCGCCTTCAATGATGTCATCCATGTGCTTGTTAAATAACGGACGTAAAATTTCTTTCAGCTCTAAAGACATATCAAAGGCTTTGATTTTTGCCGGATTTGATAAACGGTCCATCATATTCGTGATGCCGCCGTATTTCATGCCTTCAGTTACCGTCTCCCAACCGTATTGAATCAGTTTTGATGCATATGCAGGCTCAATACCATCGGCAACCATTTTTTCATAACCAAGAATGGCACCAGTTTGTAACATACCGCAAAGGATAGTTTGCTCACCCATCAGGTCAGATTTAACTTCTGCAACAAATGATGACATAAGTACACCGGCGCGATCGCCACCCGTTGCACTTGCGTAGGCTTTAGCCCAAGCCAAACCGTTACCCTGCGGGTCGTTTGCCGGGTGAACGGCGATCAGTGTTGGCACACCAAAACCACGTTTGTATTCTTCGCGCACTTCAGAACCAGGACATTTAGGTGCACACATAATAACGGTTAAATCTTCACGGACCTGCATACCTTCTTCAACGATGTTAAAACCGTGCGAGTAAGACAGTGTTGCACCTTCTTTCATTAACGGCATGACCGCACCAACAACAGCCGTGTGCTGTTTGTCTGGTGTTAAGTTACATAAAAGGTCAGCTTCAGGAATAAGCTCTTCGTAGGTGCCAACAGTAAAGCCGTTTTCGGTGGCATTTTTCCATGATTGACGTTTTTCTGCAATGGCTTGTGCACGTAGCGTGTAAGAGACGTCAAGACCGGAATCACGCATGTTTAAACCTTGGTTTAAACCCTGTGCACCACAACCAATAATGACTACTTTTTTACCTTTCAAAGCTTCACAACCGTCAGTGAATTCACTGCGATCCATAAAACGACATTGACCTAGTTGATTGAGCTTCTCACGTAGAGAAAGAGTATTAAAATAGTTAGCCATTGCATGACACTCCAAAAATAGTTGATAGGGATTAAAGCAGATAAAAATGAGTTGTTATCTGCTTTTAATTTTCGATATGCACTATAGCCTATAACTTATATTGCACAAAATGATATATTTACAATACTGTGTTGCAGATAATGAAACATAGCATTAGAGTACCATCAATAGATTAATGTTATGATTTTCGATAAATAAGCCATTTTTAAAAAGCTGTTATTAGCGTTCTAATTTTGAACTCGCAGACACCCCTTCGTATAAGGAATTATTATGCCAGCGTTAAAAGTACCCGATTCATTAGTTACAATAAACTGGTTAGAAAAGCATCTTTGTCATCCGGATCTGGTTATCCTGGACGGCAGCTGGCATATGCCCAGTGTTAAGCGTGATGGCAAATTAGAATACCTTAAACAGCGCATATCCGGTGCGCGTTTTTTTGATTTTGACCGTGAAATTTGTCACTCCGCCAGTACACTGCCCCATATGATGCCCAGTGAATCGGATTTTCAAGCATCCGTACAAAACCTGGGTATCAACCAAAGCAGCGTGATTGTGGTTTACGATACCCTGGGGATATTTTCGAGCCCGCGCGTCTGGTGGATGTTTAAAACCATGGGATTTGAAAATGTCGCGGTATTGGATGGTGGTTTCCCTGCCTGGTTAGAAAACTCATTACCCATTGAAAGTGGCGATATCACCCGAGACGTCGTAAAAGGCGATTTCATCGCAAACTATCAAGAGGAGCTGATCTGCACTGCAGAGGATGTATTGCAGGCATCTAGCAGTTCTCTGCAGAGTATTATTGATGCCCGTCCAGCGGCACGCTTTTTGGGACAACAAGCAGATCCAAGAGCCGGGGTACGTATAGGGCATATGCCTAATGCGAAAAATTTACCCTCAACTATCCTGCTTGAAAATAATAAGATGAAAGATGCTTATCAATTAGCGTTAATTTTTGAGGCTATTTCAGGAAAAGATAAACGGGTGATCTTTACTTGCGGTTCGGGGGTGACTGCTTGTATTTTAGCGCTGGCAGCGAGCCTGGCAGGTTATGAAAATATTGGTGTTTATGATGGTTCATGGGCGGAATGGGGAAGCAGAGATGATCTTCCTGTTATAACAGAAGAAAATAGCCATTAATTAGGTGAACATATAATATCAAACATATTTATAATGTAAGATCTATATATATCAATTGGATAGTGAATTCACATGTTCGAAAACTTATGCTTCATTACTTAAATGGATATTAAATCCTTACAACTTTTTATGCATCTGGCCAGCAGCCTGCATTTTTCTAAAACGGCGCAGGCGATGCATGTTAGTCCATCAACCCTGAGCCGTAATATCCAGCGTATTGAAGATGAGTTAAGTACGGCCCTGTTTATCCGTGATAATCGCTCTGTGGTGTTAACCGAAGCCGGACTCCTATTTAAACATTATGCAATGCAGCAGATTGAACAATGGCTGTTATTAAAACGTTCCATCAATCAGAGCAAAAGTGAGCTGGAAGGGCAGCTTAATCTGTATTGTTCGGTGACTGCTGTTTATAGCCATTTACCGCCCATTCTAGAACGTTTCCGACGATTACACCCTAAGGTTGAAATTAAGCTCAGCACCGGGGACAGTGAACGGGCGATTGATCAGGTGTTAGGTGAGCAGGTTGATTTTGCTATCACTGCGCATCCGGATAATTTATCGACACGTCTGCACTTTATAAAACTGGCCGAAATCCCGCTCTCTATTATTGCGCCAACCATCTCCTGTGCGGTAACGCAGCAAGTTAATCAAACCAGCATTGATTGGAAAAACATTACCTTTATTTTGCCTGAGCATGGCGCTATTCGCCGTCGTTTTGATAATTGGTATCGTCTTTTAAAGGTGGGTAAACCGCAAATTTATGCCACAGTGGCCGGGCATGAGGCATTGGTCAGCATGGTTGCATTGGGTTGTGGTGTGGGTATTGCGCCCGATGCTGTGGTTGAAAACAGCCCGGTACGGGATAGGGTGCAAAATCTATTTACCCCGGTACGACTGCAGTCGTTTGATTTAGGCGTGTGCTGCTATAAGACACGGGTAAACGAAGCCTTAATCAATGCCTTTATCGGTTGCATCGAAGGGTAATACCAAAAGAACTAAAAAGGTGATCAGTCTAGCTTGTTAAAATCAACGCTAACTTTGTTGTGAATATTAAAGTTAGAACAACTATCTTCCGCAACTCACGCCTTGTTAGTGTTGATTTTTCCTGTGCAATACTTGCTCACTTCATCAATTCTTTTGGTATAAGCAAAGTATTTGCGTGTCGAAATATGGGGCGGTTTCCGTTACTCTGTTGGTCATTGAAATAAGAGTGTCTGTTTATGAGCAAGATCGAAGTCCAAAATATACCTGTCGCTGAAATAAGTTGCAGTAATTGCCAAGCCTGCTGTTGCCGGCTTGAAGTGATGATCATTTCTGATACCGGCGTGCCGGACGAGTATATTGCGCGAGATGAGTGGGGCAGTGAAACGATGCACCGCTTGGAGGATGGTTGGTGCGCCGCATTGGATCGTAATACCCTGATGTGCAGTATTTACGAGCAGCGCCCCTGGATTTGCCGGGCGTTCGAAATGGGCTCCTATGAATGTATCACCGAGCGTGAAGATAATATGTAATGGTTTGTTGATAGTTTTTATTAGCAGAGGTTATTGACGGCACTAATTGCAATAAGCGTTAAGCAGTGCAATTCGGTAATGCAGGAAGCTGATATGATTAAGATAGATAAAAATTTAAACTCACAGTTTGATAAAATAATTAAGGTATAAAATGGAATTTTTTAAAAAAATAGGGCAATTAATGAGCCCTAAACCGGCGCCTGCTGCAGTTTTCCCAACGCTCGAATACAAAGGCTTTACTATTACGCCGCAACCGATGAAAGATAATGGGCAGTTTCGCGTTGCCGCCATGATCGAAAAGGGGGAGGGTGACACACTTCAACAGCACCATTTTATACGTTCGGATTGTCAAGTAAGTGCAGAAGAAACAGCCAAATTGACCCTGTTAAAATGTAAAATTTTCATTGATCAGATTGGTGCCAAGATGTTTGACTAAGTTTGCATGCTAAGGACAAAAATTGTTATTTCTCCGCGTGATAGCAAATCCGATAACTTTATTATTTGAATCTCAGTTATTTGAATCTAAGTTATTTAATACAAGCTTTTCTCCGCCATAAAAAAGGCGGAAACAACATTTTAACCAAAAATTGCTTATGCCTTAATTTTATCGTTAATAGTTATAACTGATTATTGCCCTTTTTGTCGATATTGTCCTTAGTGATTCCAAAAACGCGCAATCAGTGCTGCATAAATTTACATAGAAATTAACAAAAGGCAGGTTTACAATAGAGGTCAAATTTAAGGAGAAACCATGATTAACCCTCAAAAATTAGAGCAGATAGCCAAACAGATAAGTGATGCTATGCCTGCTGGCGTAAAAAGTTTTGGTGAAGAAGCGGATCGTAAAATCAAACAAGTATTACAAGCACAATTGGGCAAACTAGATATGGTTAGCCGTGAAGAGTTTGATGTGCAAACCCATGTTTTATTGCGCACGCGTGAAAAACTGGCCGCGATGGAAGCAAAGCTTGATGAGTTGGACAAAAAGTTTGACCAAGAAAAGCTTACCGAAGAAAAAACTGCCCAAGTAAATATCGAGAAATAAGATGAAAGAACAATATTTAAAAAATGCGGAAAAGTTTGTTGAACAGGTAATAGCACAAGAGCAGTTATTTGGTTTGTATGAGGAAAGCTTAGGTTGGGCTAATTGTCATGCGCATGATAATAAAGATGCAACGGCTGTTTATCTGTTCTGGTCAGAGGCCGAATCGGCTGAAAAATTAAGAAATGAAGAATGGGCTAACTATCAGGTTCAGGCAATTTCGCTGTCGCTATTTTTAGAGTCTTGGTTGGATGGTATGCAGAAACAGCAGGTATTTGCAGGTGTTAACTGGGATGAAAATTTATATGGTTTGGAAATTGAAGCCATGGTATTGAAAAACTCTTTATTTGAGAAAGCACAAGAGCTTACTGACTAAACGCAATATGGTTTGGAAAAAATAAAATCCGATGATGACAATCATCGGATTTTATTTATTATTGAAGACGGTACTTATTATTTGAATCTAAGTTTGAATTTAAGTGTTATTAGATCTTTTTATTTTGTATAGTCCACAAATGCAGCAACTCCACGGCTATTGTTGCGGCCGCTAATGCGGTGATTTCGCTATTATCATAGGCGGGTGCAACTTCTACTACATCCATACCCACAATATTGATATCCGTTAATGACCGTAATATTTTCAATATTTTATCTGTGCTTAATCCGCCACATACGGGCGTACCTGTACCGGGGGCAAAGGCAGGATCTAAACAATCAATATCAAAAGTAAGATACACAGGCATATCCTGGACTTTTTCTTTAATGAAAGAAGCTACCTGCGCCACGGACATATCATTAGCTTGCGGTGCAGTGAGCACATTAAAAGCGTGATCACCTTCATTATAAGCCGTGCGGATCCCAATCTGTACGGATTTTTGCGGATCAATCAAACCTTCCTTAGGCGCATGATAAAACATAGTGCCATGATCATAGACACTGCCATTATGATAGGTGTCCGTATGCGCATCAAAATGTATTAAGGCCATTTCCCCAAATTTTTGATGGTGAGCACGCAGCAAGGGTAAGGTCACAAAGTGATCTCCCCCGAGTGTTAAAACCGCTTTCCCGGAAGACAGTAGCTGCGTTGTCGCAGCTGTCACTTTTTGAGTAAACTCATTGGCATCACCGGTGCTGTAAACTAAATCTCCGGCATCAATGATTTTGGTTTGTTTAAGAAGATTAAATTTCCACGGGAAGCGTTTGCCTTCCCATGCAAGATTAATTGATGCCTGACGGATTGCTGTTGGCCCCATACGCGCGCCAGAGCGCCCGGTTGTTGCTAAATCAAAGGGTAAACCTAATACTGCAATATCGGCATCCGAAGAAAGCGGATCTACCGGCATAGGCAGACGTAAAAAAGTCATCGCATTTGAGTAAAGGGAGTTATCAACTTGGTTAAAAATAGGATTCATTATGATCGTCTCTCAGCCTAAAAATCTTCTAAATAGGTGTAACCCTGTAAACCGGTAATTAATTCATTAATGACACTTTCGCGCTCTTCAACGGGTAATTTTCGATTCACTAGTTCAGCATAGGTTTGTTTAAATTCTTCTGCATTTAAGTTTACGTAACGGAGCATATCTTCAACGCTGTCACCTTCATTTATTTCAGTGAGTTCAGCTTCGCCGTTGTCGTTGACCATCACCACTGCACTGTGTGTATCGCCAAATAAATTGTGCATATCCCCTAAAATTTCCTGATAAGCCCCGACCAGGAAAAAGCCCATTAAATAGGGTTTATCTTCCTGCCATTGTGGTACTAATAAGGTGCTTTCAATGCCTTGACCGTCTACGTAATTCTCAATCGCACCATCGGAATCACAGGTAATGTCGAGTAAAATGGCACGTTTTTTTTGTGTGGATTGTAAATTGTTTAAGGGTAATATTGGGAAAACTTGATCAATGCCCCAACTGTCCGGCAGTGATTGGAATAATGAAAAATTAACGAAAAATTTGTCCGCCAACTTTTCGGTTAAATCATCAATAATGGGACGATGGAAGCGGTTTTTATTATCCATTAACTCGTTAAGCTCATAACAAACACGTAAATTGACCTGCTCAGCCCAGGCACGTTGTGACAAGTTAATTAATCCGGAGCCAAATTGGCTATGCACTTCAGCAAGGTCATTTTGGGTATCATGGTAAATTTCTATCAGGGCGCGATCGTCATTACGCGTATGCAATTGCCCCCAGGATTGCCACATGTTCTTGAGCAACAGAGAATCATGCTCATTGGGTTTGTTAAGCTGTTCGGGTTCGTAAGACTCAGCCCCAATCACGTTGGAAATTAATACCGCATGATGCGCCGTTAGTGAACGTCCTGATTCCGAAATGATCATCGGCACGGGTTGATCGTAGCTTTTACAAATATCGCCTATGGCATAAACGATATTGTTAGCGTATTCCGCTAAGCTGTAATTCATGGAGTTGTGAGATTGGCTGCGTGTACCATCGTAATCAACGGCTAATCCGCCGCCGACATCCATGCATTTAATTTCTGCACCTAGATGGCGTAATTCACAATAAAATCTGGCCGCTTCACTGACACCTAAACGCACATCGCGGATATTTGCAATTTGCGAGCCTAAATGGAAGTGAACAAGTTGCAATGTATTGAGTTTATTATTTTCTTTTAATACTGCCAGCACTTTTAATACCTGTGAGGCAGATAAACCAAATTTTGATTTTTCGCCACCGCTTGCCTGCCATTTACCTTTACCCTGTGATGCTAAACGTACACGTATTCCCAAACGAGGCTCTACATTGAGATTTTTTGCCTCACTTAAAATCATTTCCAGTTCAGACATCTTTTCTAACACAAGATGTACTTTGTGGCCCAGTTTTTCACCTATTAGCGCTAAACGTACATATTCTCTGTCTTTATAACCGTTACAGACAATCACCGATGACGCTTTTTGTGCCAACGCGAGTACCGCTAATAATTCCGCTTTACTGCCGGCTTCAAGGCCAAGTTGTTTAACTTCTTTATTGTCCTGGCTGGCTAGAATTTCATTAACAACTTCACGCTGTTGATTGACTTTAATAGGGTAAACCAATAAATATTTTTGATCATACTGATATTGTTCGATTGCATCGTTAAAGACTTCACATAAACCATTCACTCTTTGATGAATAATTTGCGGGAAACGCACTAAAGCAGGAAGTGATAATCCCTTTTCCTGTATTTTTTCTGCAATATCACTAATAACAATAGTCTGCTCTGGATGACCACTTTTAGGCGAGACGTAAACATTCCCGTCATCATTAATACCAAAGTAGCCCTGGCTCCAGTGACGCACGTTGTAGCAATCACGAATATCATCAAGTGAAGTTGTTTTTTTCATTTAAGTTCCTAGATTAAAATGATATCACCAGAGCGGTGATTTTAACGTGTTAGAATAGATTCCAGCAGTGTAAAGTCAAACGAATAAAATAATAAATTTTAAATAAATTATTATTTTGCTGGGGGACTGTCTATGTAGTATAGGGGAGGCTGTCAATAAACCACATAAATGGGATGTCTGATTTATGCTTGAACAAGCATTATTGACTTTGGACTCCAATCACTTTGATTGGAGTCGTTAGTTGTTCATTTGAGTTGCAGTGAAAAATGACACTGTTGGTCTTTCTGAAAGGCGTTATGCTTATTTTTTATTCTTCCGGATAGGTTCCCCAGCCATCATAATCAATTGAAAATGACTGCGCTAATATCAGTAACTTCTCAATATCTTCCACAATAGCTTGTTCATCTAAATTCATTTCCACTGTCACATCAAAACTTAAAATGATGGAACCATCTTCTAATTCACATTCTTCAGGATCGGTGACTTCATAGCCTTTTTTAAAACAGGCAATAGCGGCTTTTTCCAGAAGTTCAAAATCGCTGCAGGAAAGATGATGCTCTATCATATAGACAGCGTCAGGGTTGCTGCCATCTTCTAAAATGGCTTCTACAATTTCTTCCGTTTCTTCGCGAAACTCGGCCAGTAACTCTTCTAAACTTAATGCCTTTTCCATTCTTAATTCCTCTTAATCGCTGCTGTCTGAGTTGGTGTCAGGACGGTTTACTTCTTGATTTAACTGGTGGTATTTGGCTAACATAATAGCGTGAGAGTCTTCCATTAAGCGTCGGATTTCACGTTTTTTATACTGGGTAATGTCAATGGGATCTAACATTTCAACGATCACTTCACCATTATCCCAACGGTTTAGATTAACCTGGTTATGGGTATTTGAAGTCACCGTTGGTACAATATTGACACCGGCTTGCAGGGCCGTATGAAATGCCCCCATTTTAAAGGGTAACAAACCCCGACCGCGACTGCGGGTACCCTCAGGGAAGATCCAGACGGCCAAATTTTTAGCGCGCATCTGATCCACTACTTCCTTAATAGTATTTCGTGATTTATTTTTATTATCTCGCTGAATCAATATGTTACCCGTTAGCCAGTAAATGATGCCAAAAAAGGGGATCCACACCAGACTTTTTTTACCAATGGTTACTGAACCGGGCTGAACGGCACCGGACACGGTCACCATATCATAGCTGTTCTGGTGATTTGCAAGGTACACCACTGAGCCGTTATTTTTGGCACTTTCAGGAATACGTACGGACACTTTTAACCCGAATAACCAAGACAGTTTGCTAAATAATATGGCAAAATGATAAGTGTTCTTGGGATTGCGGGGGCTGAATAAGCAATAAAATAAGGAATAAACCGTCATCAGTATAACGATCACAAACAGCATTATTGCACGAATAATAAATAACATAATATTAAGAGTCTCTTGAATGTAGTGGCGCAGCTTCAATAATTTCGATTTTATCTACGCGTTGTAAACCGCGTGGCAGTTTGCTGCCACGTCGGCCTCGTTCGCTTTGATAATGTGCTAAATCACTGGCCTTTAAAGTCAGTTTACGTTTACCTGCATGCAGGGTGACAGAACTGTCTTGCGGGATAATTTCCAGCATAGTAACAAACTCTTCACGTTTAACCGCTTTAGCAGAAGTGATGTTAATCATCTTATTTCCTTTACCTTTGCTTAAGCTTGGTAACGTGTTGACCGGGAAGAGTAATAAACGTCCCTCATTGCTGATGGTTAAACACCAATCGTCGGCAGCACCGGTCAATTTTTTGGGCGGCATTAATTGCGCGTTGGCGGTGAGGTTAATCAGCGTTTTACCGTTTTTGTTGCGGCTATTGATATCGCTGAATTTGGCAATAAATCCATAACCATGATCACTGCTGATAAGATAACGGTCTTCTTCATCGCCAATCAATGCACACACGAAGGGCACGTTTTCATTTTGATTAAATCTGCCCGTTAACGGCTCGCCCTGTGAACGAGCAGATGGCAGGGAGTGCACATCTAATGAATAGGCGCGGCCGCTTGCATCAATAAAAATACAGCTTTGATTACTTCGTCCCTGTGCCTTGGTCAGGAACTCATCTCCTGATTTATAATTTAATGCTTGTGCGTCAACATCAAATCCCTTGGCCGAGCGAACCCAACCTTGGGTTGATAATACAACAGTCACGGTTTCACTGGGCATTAACTCTTTTTCAGTGAGGGCTTTTGCTTCAATACGTTCAATCAGCGGAGAGCGACGATCATCGCCATACTTTTGCGCATCTGCCTGGATCTCTTTTTTAACTAGGGTGTTTAAGCGTCGCTCAGAGCCTAATAAACGTTCTAATTTTGTTTGCTCATCGGTCAGCGTATCCATCTCAGCACGGATTTGGATCTCTTCTAACTTGGCGAGCTGGCGAAGTTTAATTTCTAAAATGGCGTGTGCTTGTATGTCTGATAGCTCAAAACGAGACATTAATTCCGCTTTTGCATTATCATAAGTTCTAATGATTTCAATGACTTCATCTATGTTTAAATAGGCGGCTAACAAACCCTCTAAAATATGCAGGCGCGCTAAAATTTTGTCTAATCGAAACTGTAAACGGCGACGCACTGTCTTCATCCGGTACACTAACCACTCGTTTAAAATTTTCACTAAACCTTTAACCTGCGGACGCTGATCTAACCCCAGCATATTGAGGTTAACTTTATGATTAACCTCTAAATCCGTTGAAGCAAACAGGTGGTGCATTAATCCTTCAATATCAATTCTATTGGAGCGCGGAATGATCACTAATCTGGTGGGGTTTTCATGATCAGATTCATCGCGTAAATCAGCAATCATGGGTAATTTTTTATCCTGCATCTGTTTGGCTATTTCTTTGAGAATTTTGCCGCCGGAAACGCGATGAGGAAGGGCAGTAATAATGATTTCAGCATTTTCTACCGTGTAGACAGCGCGACTCTTGAAACTACCCCGGCCAGTTTCGTAAATTTTTTTTATGTCACTGTTAGGGGTGATGATTTCAGCTTCGGTCGGATAATCAGGTCCTTGTACAAAGGCCATTAAATCATCCAGGTTTGCTTTGGGATGTTCAATTAAATGACAACAAGCAGCGGCGACTTCGCGGACGTTATGAGGCGGGATATCGGTGGCCATACCCACGGCAATACCGCTAATACCATTTAACAGAATATGCGGTAAACGCGCCGGTAATAATACCGGCTCTTTCATGGTGCCATCAAAATTGGGTTTCCAATCCGTGGTACCCAGGGCTACCTCGGAGAGTAATAATTCTGAAAAGGCAGATAAACGAGATTCGGTGTAACGCATCGCGGCAAAGGATTTTGGATCATCGGGTGCGCCCCAGTTACCTTGCCCATCTATTAAAGGGTAACGGTAGGAAAAGGGTTGAGCCATTAAGACCATGGCTTCATAACAGGCGCTATCACCATGGGGATGGTATTTACCCAATACATCACCAACAGTACGGGCCGATTTTTTATGTTTAGAAAGTGCCGATAACCCCAGTTCAGACATCGCATATATGATCCGTCTTTGAACCGGTTTTAAGCCATCACTAATATGCGGTAGTGCTCTGTCCATGATCACATACATGGCATAGTTGAGATAGGCATCCTCGGTAAATTTAGTTAGAGGCAGTGTTTCAACACCTTCTAAGCTTAAATCTAATACATTACTCATGTAAAACGACCCTGTTTATTGGCGTGCAAAAACGCTTGTTATAACGTTTTTGCGTGCTAAGAAAAAATGTAAATGGCATAAGGTCTTATTAATAGAAAATAAAACCATCTTGTAGACTAGGATCAACAGACTCTGGTTAATAAGAGATGAAAATAGCTTTTTTTGTGCGATTTCATGTCATTTTTTACAACATGGTGATCGAGAAAAATTGTCATTTTCTTGTCTGGTAATAGCCTGAAATTTTAAATTAAGCGCTTAAACGAACAGCTGCACAAGCGCTTATCTTTATTAAAGCATTGAGAATGCTTTTTTAGCGGCAATTAATGTATCTTCAATATCTTGATCGCTGTGGGCTAAAGATAAAAATCCAGCTTCAAAGGAAGAGGGTGCGAGATAAATACCCTGTTCAAGCATCAAGTGAAAGAATTTTTTGAATTTTTCTGCGTCACAGGCACAAGCCTGGGTGAAATTGTTAACCTGTTGCTCTTCGGTAAAAAAGAAACCAAACATTCCACCCACATAATTTACGGCTAAGGGCACATTTTCTTCTTTTGCAACACGCTTTAAACCTAATGCTAATTTTTCTGTTTTTTCGGCAAGCTGTGCATATTCTGGTGTATCAAGGGCGGTTAAAGCCGCTAAACCCGCATGCATTGCAATCGGGTTACCCGAAAGTGTGCCAGCTTGATATACCGGACCCGTCGGGGCTATATGTTGCATGACTTTTTTACTGCCACCAAATGCCCCAACCGGCATGCCACCACCTATCACTTTGCCTAAGGTGGTTAAATCAGGTTTGATATTGTAATAAGCCTGCGCGCCGCCCAGAGCAACACGGAAACCTGTCATGACTTCATCTAAAATTAATAAGGCATCATTAGCGTCGCAGATCTGTCTTAATCCTTGTAAAAATCCTTCTTGAGGAGGAATACAGTTCATATTACCTGCAACCGGCTCGACTATGATGCAGGCAATTTGATCTTTATACTCAGTAAAGAGTTGCTCTACAGAGGTCAAGTCGTTATAGGTTGCTGTTAGGGTGTGTTTTGCAAAATCTGCCGGAATACCGGGAGAGCTTGGTTGGCCTAATGTGAGAGCACCTGATCCTGCTTTGACCAATAATGAATCAGAGTGGCCGTGATAATTCCCTTCGAACTTTAAAATCTTGTCTCTACCTGTGTAACCTCGTGCTAAACGTATGGCGCTCATGGTGGCTTCAGTCCCTGAGCTAACCATCCGCAGCAGCTCCATTGACGGTACTAAACTTTTCACTTTTTCTGCCATGGTGATCTCTATTTCGGTAGGGGCACCAAAACTTAAGCCATTTTCAGCAGCACTTATAACAGCCGCTTTAATATCGGGATGATTATGACCTAAAATCATCGGACCCCATGAGCCGACGTAATCAATATAGGGGTTTTTATCAACATCAAAAAGGTAAGCACCCTGTGCTCTCTCGATAAAGATAGGGCCTCCACCAACGCTATTGAATGCGCGAACCGGAGAGTTAACACCACCTGGAATAATTGCTTGTGCCCGATCGAAAAGTTGCTTAGAGATGCTCATGAAAGTCCTATCAAAGATCATTAAATTAGTCTGCTATGATAACAAATCCTCCATTTAAGTATATATGAGAGTTGATCGCCGTTTTTTATTTTAGTTATTGATTAATTTGTTATTTATGAGCCTGTTAAGTTGTTTTTTGAGTTAAATCATATTATTTTATAGCGATGTTTTTATATAATGTTCACCTTGTGTTCACGTTTGGGGCTTTTGAGCGACAAGTTACACTCTTCTTATCTTAAAAATAGTTGTCTTTATTGAATGAATCAAAAAACACCAAGATCCTCCGTTAGTATCCCAAAGCGTTTTATTACTCATTTTTTCACCCGTAAAAGTAGTGCCTTACTGATGTGGTTATCTGTGATTATCGGTACCTTGGCGGGGGGGGCGGCCGCACTTTTTGATCTGGGTATTATCTGGATCAGTGCGCTGCGTTTGCAGTTTATTGCAGCTTACAGTGATTCAGAAATCCCTTTATGGTTAGTCGCGATTCCTATCTCCTCGATGATGGCGGGGCTTGCTTTTTATATCACCCATCGATTTGCCCCGGAAGCTGGCGGCAGTGGTATTCCTGAAATTGAAGGGGCAATGGAAGGGATGCGCCCGGTTCGGTGGAAACGCGTGCTCCCGGTTAAATTTGTCGGTGGTTTACTCGCGCTAGGCAGTGGTATGGCACTGGGACGGGAAGGCCCCTCTGTTCAGCTGGGGGCCAATATCGGACGGATGATCTCAGATACCTTTAAAGTAGACAAACTCGATGCACAAGCACTGTTAGCGGCAGGTGCCGCAGGTGGTTTGGCCGCTGCATTTAATGCGCCACTCGCTGGCATCATGTTTGTTATCGAAGAGATGCGCTCACAATTTAACTACAGTTTAAGTTCAACCAAAAGTGTATTTCTGAGTGCGGTCATGGCCACTATAGTGATGCGTTTAATGAGCGGTCAACAGGCGGTTGTCCAAGTGACTTCCTATTCACATCCGGATTTAATGTCGTTGTGGTTATACCTATTATTAGGTTTTTGTTTTGGCGTGATCGGTATTTTGTTTAATAAAATGGTGCTTTCTACATTAGATATGTTCCTCTTTATTCATAAAAGTCAGCGCTGGCGTTTTGTTGCGATCGGTTTGTTTTTAGGGGGCGTTTTTGGTGCGCTATCGGTTTTAGAACCTGAACTTGCATTCAGTGGCCTCGAGCTTATCCCGGAGATTGAGGGAGGACATTTTCTTGCCGGCACCTTAATGGTTATTTTCCTGTTCCGCGTTTTAACCTCTTTGCTTAGTTTTAGCTCCGGTGCGCCAGGAGGTGTGTTTGCACCTACCTTAGCACTAGGCACCTTATTTGGTATGTTATTTGGTTTAGCTTGCCATGCTTTATTTCCCGAAATTGTGACTGAACCTGGCACATTTGCCATTGCTGGTATGGGAGGACTGTTTGCCGCCACCGTGCGCGCACCGATCACCGGAATATTGTTAGTGATTGAAATGACCAGTAATTATGAGATGATTTTACCCTTAATAGTGACCTGTTTAGGCGCTACTATGGTTGCACAAACGCTTGGCGGACGTCCCATTTACACGCAATTGTTAGAACGGACAATGCGCCTTTCAATGCGCCAAAAACGTGAAGAACAAGCGCGTAAAGCGATGGTTCATCTCGAGCGCAGCCAAAGATAATTTTTAAGCATCTTTTCGGGTCACTTGGCGATAGATAATTTAACTTTATTTGGTTGAGTTAATACTTGAACTAGTTAGTCAGGTACTAGATAATGTTAGTCTGCTTATAAATTATTAGAGGTTACGATGACATCCGAAGTCGAAATGGCAATGCCAATGCCAATCTATTTTAGCGATAGTGCTGCAAATAAAGTCAAAGGACTGATTGTAGAAGAAAAAAATCCAGGGTTAAAATTACGTGTTTACGTAACCGGTGGTGGCTGCTCTGGGTTTCAATATGGTTTCACTTTTGATGAAAAAGTAAATGATGACGACACCTTAATCGAAAATAGCGGTGTGACTTTATTGATTGATCCAATGAGTTTGCAATATTTAGTCGGTGGCACAGTTGATTATACTGACGGATTAGAAGGATCTCGATTTTTTGTTAATAATCCAAATGCAACGGCGACTTGTGGCTGTGGCTCTTCTTTTTCAATGTAACCTCTATAACTATAATTATAGCTATACCCATTCTATATCTTGAGGTAGATTGGGTGTAAGCCAGTCAACAAACAGATAACAGCCTCTTTAACTGCTTTCACCCCAACACTCGCATTTCTAACAACAATATCACTTCATTCTCCCTTTTTCGGTTATTAACTCGCGCAGTGTTTTTTTATCAACTAAATTATAAGTTGTTGGTAAAATTGAGGCTCTCTTATGTTTGCTCGCATTGTCCATTTTTTTTCGTTGCGCCCTTATTGGCTAGCGTTGCTTATTAGCGGCTTCTTATTTTTATGGATGTTTTCCGGCGGTGGGGAAAATAGATCCCTCGCGGCAGAAACAAAACCCAAAGAAAATCTCCCTCAAGTGCAAATAACCCATTTTATCCCTCAACCAATGACTAAGTCATTAACCTTGTATGCCCGCAGTGAGGCTGAAAGTCAGGTTATAGTGAGGGCCGAGGTTGCCGGTGCAATCAATACAACTTATGTTGAAAGGGGCAACTATGTAAACATTAAAAATAACTTGGCGGAGATAGATAAAAATGAATTACCTTTTCGTCTTAAACAGGCAGAAGCCCTGCTCGATGAAAGGCAGTTAAATTATACCGCAGTCAAATCGTTAAATGACAAAGGGTTGCAAGCAGACATTCGTTTGGCGGAAGTGAAAAGTTTATTATTAGCAGCCAAATCCGACCTCGCACTATTAGGTTTAACCTTAGAACACACACATATTATTGCGCCCTTTAGCGGGGTTCTGCAGGAGCAGTTTGTTGATCAGGGAGATTATGTCAAGGTAGGTGATCCCCTTTTTAGTCTCGAAAATATCGATCCTATCGTTTTCCGTGGAGATACCACTGAACATTATGTTAACCAATTAAGGTTAAACCAAGAGGTAAAGGCAAGACTATTATCGGGTGAGGTATTAACCGGTAAATTAACTTATATCGCCTCATCAGCGGATCTGCAGAGCAGCACTTTTCGTGTTGAAGCTCAATTTGCTAATCCTGATATGAAAATATTTTCTGGGATTAGCGCACAACTCTCTATCCCCCTTTATTCCGTAGCTGCAATTTACCTCTCGCCCTCCGCTTTAGCATTGGATAAAGAGGGCAATTTAGGGGTAAAGCTAGTACTGGATAACGAGGTGAGCTTTAAAAAAATTGATCTGGTTGAAGCTGATAATAATGGCATTTGGTTAACGGGTTTTGCGGGTGAAGTAGATGTCATCACCTTAGGCCAAGGTTTTGTAAAATCGGGTGACCGCGTGCAAGCGACGCTAGCGGAGAAATAATCATGATAGGGATTATTGAGAAAACATTATCACGCAAACGTGTGGTCTTAATGCTCTTAGCTTTTTTACTGATAGCTGGCCTTTCAGCTTATATTAATATCCCTAAAGAGGCCGAACCCGATGTGCCCATTCCCATTATCTATGTGTCCGTTCACCATGAAGGCATCTCACCGGAAGATGCTGAGCGTTTACTGTTACGTCCCCTGGAACAGGAATTGCGCGGTATTGAGGGGATTAAAGAGATGAAATCCACTGCCAGTAGCGACTATGCATCTATTGTTCTGGAGTTTTATGTTGGAATTGATATCAAAGATGCGTTGACCAATGTGCGTGAGCAGGTGAATCAGGCAAAAGGTAAATTACCCCTGGAAGGGGATGAGCCGATTGTTAAACAAGTGACTCTCGCGACGGAAAATCCTGCGCTAACTATTTTATTATCCGGCAGTGCGCCGGAGCGAGCTATGGTTACTCTGGCGCGAACCCTGCGCGATAATATTGAAGGATTCGCCGAAGTTCTAGAGGTTAAAATAGGGGGGGATCGTGAAGAGATGGTGGAGATTTTAGTGGATCCGCTGTTAATGGAAAGTTACCGGCTTAATATGAACGAGATCTACAGCTTGGTTTCTCGAAATAACCGTCTTGTTGCCGCCGGTATAATGGATACCGGTAAGGGCCGTTTTCCAATTAAAGTCCCGTCGGTTTTTTCAACCATTAAAGATGTGATGGAAATGCCGATTAAGGTCAGCGGTGATCGACTGTTAACCTTTGCTGACGTTGCCCAAATTCGGCGCACCTTTAAAGATCCGTCCGGCTTTGTCAGAGTGAATGGGTTACCGACTATTTCCCTGGAAGTGGTTAAACGCCCGGGCGAAAATATCATTGTGACCGTCGATAAAGTGAAAGCCTTTATTGCTGAAAATGAAGCCTTATTGCCCAATAACATCCACATAAGTTACGCAGGAGATCGCGCTAAAGATGTAAAAAGCATGCTTAACGACTTGCAGAACAATGTCCTTAGCGCGGTATTATTAGTGGTCATTGTGATTGTCGCGATCCTTGGCGTAAGAAGCGCCGCGCTGGTGGGGATAGCTATTCCCGGCTCCTTTTTAACCGGCATCTTAGTACTTTGGATGTCGGGTATTACGGTTAATATAGTGGTCTTATTTGCGCTGATTATGGCAGTGGGTATGTTGGTCGATGGTGCAATAGTGGTCACCGAATTTGCCGATCGCGAGATGACCGCAGGGACGCCTCGCCATAACGCTTATCTTAACGCAGCCAAACGCATGGCATGGCCAATTATTGCCTCAACAGCCACCACGCTGGCTGCTTTCGCCCCGTTATTATTCTGGCCCGGTATTACCGGTGAATTTATGAAATACCTGCCGCTGACGTTAATTGCGACCCTCACGGCTTCCCTGGCGATGGCGCTGATCTTTGTGCCTGTCCTGGGCAGTGTTTTTGGAAAACCACGCTTATTATCGATAAAAGAAAAAAATAACGCACTATTGGCAGAAAACGGCAACTTATTAAAGTTAACCGGTTTTACCGGTTTGTATGTGAAAACACTCAATAAAGCCATTAAAAGTCCCTGGATAGTCTTATTTTTTACCAGTGTTGTTGCGATTGCCGGCGTTGTTTTGTTCGCAAAATCAAATTTAGGCGTAGAGTTTTTTCCCGAGGTTGAGCCATCGGGTATTAATCTTAAAGTGCGTTCCTATGGCGATTTTTCAATTTATGAGCAAGATCAGATTATGTATGTCATTGAGCAAAAAATATTACCTCTGGGTGATGAAATTGATACGCTTTATCTCAAAACAGGGGATACCACGGGGGAATCGATTGGCAGTATGCGGATTAATTTACATGATTGGCAAGACAGACGCAGTGCAGCGGACATTATTGCCGATCTGCACGATCGTACAAAAGATCTGCCCGGGGTTGAGATTGAGGTAAGCAAAGACCAGGCAGGCCCGCCCGGTGGTAAGGCCTTACAAATTGAAATAGGCTCAAGATACCCGGAACTACTACAGGAAAATGCCGATAAAATTCGCCATGCGCTGCAGGAAAAACCATATTTTATCAATATTGAAGATGATGGAGAAAAGCCCGGGGTTGAATGGCAATTTATCATTAATCGTGCCGACGCCGCGCGTTATGGGGCGGATGCCACCTTACTGGGAAGTAGCGTGCAGTTTTTAACCAATGGGTTGATGCTCGGGAGCTACCGTCCCGATGATGTTGATGACGAGTTAGATATTCGTGTCCGTTACCCGGAAAAGGAAAGGACCTTAAGCAAACTTTCGGCGCTCCGTATACAGACAACGGCAGGGCAGGTGCCGGTCAGTCATTTTGTGGCGCTTATCCCTTCCGTAAAACAATCCTCAATAAAAAAAGTGGATAGCCGCATTGTGATGACCGTAAGCGCAGATATGGCCGAAGGTTATAACTTAAGTCTTATCTTACCAGAGCTTGAAAAAGAGTTACTCGGTTTAGCGCTGGATCCGCGCATTAGTGTGAAAGTGCGTGGCGAAAATGAAGATCAGCAGGAAGCCGCCGCGTTTTTAAAAAATGCTTTTATGGTGGCTCTCGCCGTGATGGCGCTTATTTTAGTACTGCAATTTAACTCTTTTTATCAAGCCTTTTTAATTTTGAGCGCGGTTGTTTTTTCCACAACGGGGGTCTTTTTCGGCTTGTTTTTGACCCAAAGTGCTTTTGGGATAGTGATGTCTGGCATTGGTGTTATCGCCTTGGCGGGGATAGTGGTCAACAATAATATTGTTTTAATTGATACTTACAATGTTTTAAAAAACACAGAGAAAAGCACCGAAAATGCCATATTAAGAACTGGGGCACAGCGTATCAGACCCGTATTACTGACCACGGTGACCACTATTTTTGGCTTGATGCCCATGGTTTTAAAAATTAATGTTGATTTTTTTACGCGCAGTGTTGAATTTGGCGCACCTTCTACGCAGTGGTGGGCGCAACTGGCGACAGCTATTGCGGGAGGTTTGACCTTTGCTACCCTATTGACGCTTGTTTTGACTCCTTGTTTATTAATGATTGGGGCTAATTCAGCAAAATACCTGCTTGCTTTTAAGCGCCGGGCAATCAAAAAAAAGTAGTTCTTTTTGCTGCCTATTTATCTTCAAAGTAACTTATACAAGTCCAAATAAAGCAAAATAAAATCAACTAACTCAGCCCTTAAGGCTGTTTGGGTATATAATGTGCCATTTTTTACAAAATGGATAGTCAAAGATGTTAGAACAATTTATCTATATTGCCGATATGATTGGCGTGACCTCCTGTGCTGTTTCAGGTGTGCTGGTAGCAACCCGGTTACGCATGGATCCCTTTGGCATTATTGTTCTTGCAGGTGTGACTGGGATAGGGGGGGGCACACTTCGAGATATGATGATGGGGGCAACGCCGGTTTTTTGGATTGTTGATAATAATTATATCTATGTGATTTTAATGACTGCTCTTTTAACTGTTTTCTGGTTAAAGCATATTCATCGAGCCCCCCCATATCTATTACTCATATTGGATGCTTTTGGATTGGCAATATTTACTATTGTCGGTGCACAAAAAGCATTAGCATTAGGTTTTAGCGGACCTGTCGCCATTGGCATGGGATGTATAACCGGGGTCGTGGGCGGTATGATTCGGGATTTGTTAAGTGGTCAAATACCCTTTGTTTTACAAAAAGAGATTTATGCAACAGCCTCTATCTTGGGTGGGGTATTATTTGTGTTATGTAGCTATTTTGAATTTACGCCCATTTTAGCAATGATCATCGCAATCAGCGGCACATTATCATTACGTTTGAGTGCTATTTATTGGCACCTTTCTCTGCCCGTCTTTACGACGGACAGAGAAGCCTAATGAGTCAGGTTTCACTAAGAGCAGCGTAAAGCCTTTACTTAACCAGCGGGTATCCTAATTGTTCCCATAAAATTATATGCCCGTTTAAATCGATAAGTTTTGTAAATCCCAACGCCTGTAAAGTGCCTGCTGCAATTTCCGCCCGCCTTCCGGAGCGGCAATAAAGAATCACTTGTTGGTCTTTATAAGCCGTTATCTTATCCTGGTACTTGAGTAATTGGTCATAGGGGATGTTAATTGCGCCTTTAATATGTCCCTGGGTATATTCATCTTCTGTGCGCACATCAAGAATAATCAACAACTGTTCATTTTGTATCTGTTTGATAAGTTGTTGTGGTTCGATTTGTGAAACTTGCGCGTGACAAAAACTGCTAAACAACAATAAAGTGGCCACTTTAATAATATTTGTGCTGATCATTGTATTATCCTCATATCTGTTTTGGCTAATCTAGCACAATCATCAGAAGAACAAAGTGGCAGACAGCCACTCTTGGGAATATGCACAGTGCAAACCGTCCTGTGGGGGATAACTAATAAACAATATTCATTAAATATTAATGCATTTTTGCGGACTGATTGATAATATACCATGTTACTTCAATATGCTTTGTCAGGCGCAAGCTCGGAGACCAGAGCAAGACGTAACATGACCTTTCGAGCGATTAACTGCGTTAATCCTCTAGCGGTAGATGTAAATGCAAGCATTTACATCTTAAATGGTTATTCCCTTTTCGATTGGTGCAACGCAGCGCTGGTTTTCGAGCTAGCGCCCTGAAGGGCAGGAAAAATTGTACCAATCTGCTTTGTTATAAAATCTCTATGTAGAATAACTATACTTCAATTTTATGCCTAGCATCTCGGCACAATTTACCTTGCTGACTTTGTATCTTGAAGTATCATGGGTATATATTAGACATAGGTGTTTCAATAGGTGTTGTAATGGAAGTCGTACAAGATTCAAAACAGTTGGTGGATTGGTTCCGTAATTCGGCCCCTTATATTAATGCGCATAGGGGCAAAACCTTTGTGCTGATGCTTGGGGGTGAAGCCCTAGAAACAGATAATTTCCAGCATATTATTAATGATATAGCATTATTAAACAGTTTGGGAGTGAAGCTTGTTTTAGTGCATGGTGTGCGTCCGCAAATTCAAAAACAGTTAGATTTGCACGGGCACACCAGTCAATTTGCTGATGATTTGCGTATTACCGACGACAAAAGCCTGACCCTGATCAAGCAGGCTGTTGGTGCGGTGCAGATTGAATTACAATCACGGCTATCAATGGGCTTGACTAACTCTCCAATGCAGGGCGCAGCGATACGAACGGTGATTAGCAATGTGGTCACTGCGCAGCCAATAGGCATCAAAGATGGTGTCGATTTCTGCCATGCAGGCAAGGTCAGAAAAATTGATGTTGTGGGCATAAGAACGCAACTTGCAGCAGGCGCTATTCCCGTCATTTCACCTCTTGGTTATTCCGTTACGGGTGAGGTGTTTAATCTTTTGGCTGAAGAAGTGGCAACGCAGGTGGCGGTCGGCTTACAAGCTGATAAATTAATTGGTTTTTGCTCTAATATCGGGGTGCTGGATGAGCAGGGTCAGGTGATTACTGAATTATTACCTGAACAAGCGCAACAGCATGTTGATTTAATGGAGCAGGAGTCTAGACAGGCTTCGGGCACATTACGTTTTTTACGTGCAGCGTTGGCAGCCTGTAAAGCCGGTGTGGCGCGCAGTCATTTGATCAGTTATTACGAAGATGGTGCTTTATTAAAAGAGCTGTTTACCCGAGATGGGGTTGGCTCTCAGATAGTAAAAGAGAGTTATGAGAAAATAAGAACCGCTACTATAGATGATATTGGCGGCTTATTGGAACTGATAGAGCCGTTAGAGCAGCAGGGCATTTTAGTCAAACGTTCACGTGAACTATTAGAAAATGAAATTGAATATTTTCAAATTGTAGAGCGGGATGGCATGGTAATTGGCTGTGCTGCGCTTTATCCCTTCGCGGACGAAAAAATGGGTGAACTGGCTTGTTTGGTGAGTCACCCTGAATACCGGAGAAGTGCAAGGGCGGATAATCTGGTTACTCATATAGAGCGCAAAGCAAGGAAACTGGGTTTGGAATCTATTTTTGTTTTGACCACACAAAGTATTCATTGGTTTAGAGAACGGGGATTTGAATTTGCAGATATCAGCCAGTTACCTGGCGCTAAAAAAGAGCTCTACAACCTTAAACGCAACTCTAGAATCTTAATACGTAATATACGATAACTTTATTTTTATAACAAAAAGCCCCGTTTACAATGCGTAAACGGGGCTTTTTTGTATCATCAATAGAGGTTATTTTTTATGCTTACATTTACCATCAATTGATTCACCAAATAAGTAAAGGCTGTGATTCGTTAACTTGATGCCGTACTTTTCTGCAATTAGCATTTGCTGACTTTCTATAAGATCATCATTAAATTCAATCACCTCTCCACAGGTTAAACAGACAAGGTGATCATGATGCTCTTGATTGGCAAGTTCAAAGACAGATTTTCCACCCTCAAAATGATGGCGAGTGACTATTCCAGCATCGTCAAATTGATTTAATACCCGATAAACCGTCGCCACACCCACTTCATCGCCTTGTTCGAGTAGTTTTTTGTAGAGATCTTCAGCACTAATGTGTTGATTCTCAGGTCGTTGTAATAAACCCAAAATCTTCACCCGTGGTGAGGTTATTTTTAGTCCGGCTTCTTTTAATGCATCATTTTCTATCGACATGCTGGATTCCTAGGGTTTGGGCTGCGAATAATTAATCTTCCAGTTCAGCAAGACACATTTCATCATAAACCTGTTTTGACCATTTTTTTACGCGAGCAGCGGTTAATTCAGGCTGACGATCTTCATCAATGCCGAGGCCGATTAAATGGTCATCATCAATTTGCGCTTTGGATGCTTCAAAATCATAATCTGCACATGGCCAGTTACCAACGATGATAGCGCCCTTACTTTCGACTATGTCACCGAGTTGACCCATCGCATCAAGAAAGTATTCTGCATAATCTTCCTGATCACCACAACCAAAAATAGCCACTAACTTATCGTTAAAATCAATCTCTTCTAATTCCGGGAAAAAATCATCCCAATCACACTGCGCTTCACCGTAGTACCAAGTTGGGATACCAAATAGGAGCAGGCTATACTCAGCAATTTCTTCCTTGGTGCTTTTTGCTATATCTTTTACATCAACTAATTTTTTACCTAACTCTTTTTGGATCATTTTAGCAATCGCTTCCGTGTTGCCCGTGTCACTACCAAAAAAAATACCTACGCTAGCCATAGTCGCTTACCTTTATTTATAAATTAAATTAATTGCTCGTGAAGTAACTGGTTAATTAACTCCCCACGGCTAATTTCCTGCTCTTGTGATAGCTTATTCAGTATTTCAAATAATTCACTATCAACTTTTAGCTCAATACGTTTTAAACCTTTCTGCTTATCCCGTAGTATCTGCTTTTTTTTATTAATCTTAAGCTGAACTTGCCGACAATACGGATTGCTTTTCGGTCTGCCTGGACGCACCTCATCAGCAAAAAGATCGTGTGTTATGCGATCAAATGATTCTTTTGCCATTATTTTACCTAAAACTGCTATTTTTCTGCTAATAGAAAAACTAATAAAGAGATAATTAACTATTAGTTCAGTGTATTAGTATGTTTGTTTTATGGCTAGCCAAAACCTCTGCTAGTCCAAACAATTTCGATAATTGCTTTGGCGATAAAGCCTATGCAACCAAAAAAAAGCACAGCCCAAACCACTTGGCGACCAAATTTAGGTACATTGCCGCGCTTTAATACATCTTGAATGGAAAGCCCGATTAATAAAAAAAGGAGGAGGTAAAATCCATAAAGACCAATTGTCTCAATCTGTTCAGTATATTCCTGTAACACATTAGCCGCCATTCAAAAAAGAGGGGGGAATATAACATATACCTTGGGCTATTGGGAGTAAGAATTTAGGCACCTTACTTCCCCGTGGGAAACAAATGCTTTGTTCTTTCATTTGAAAAATTCTTTAACTAAACGATTAAAGCTTTTGGGTTTCTCAGCATGTAACCAATGACCTGTATCTTTAATCATTTTTGCTTTGGCGTTGGGGAAGTAGTGTAAAATATCAGCCTGATATTCAGGCAGGATATAATCAGAATCCGCGCCTTTTATAAACAGCACTTCTTTATTAAAGACAGCATCAAATTCCGGCCAGGATCTAATCGCTGCATAGTTCGCGCTAAGTGCCGGTAAATTAAACAACAGATGAAAATGTTCTCCGCGTTTTATTAATGACTTAAGTAAAAACTGGCGAACTTCGGGTATTGTAATATAGGCACTTAAGGTTAAATCGCCTGCTTTTCTGCTTTCTATTGGTTCATTGGCAAGGGCCTTTAAGCCAATAAATACATCATTATGTTTATCCGGGTAGGCTACCGGGGCAATGTCCGCGACGACTATTTTATTAATGCGCTGTGGATTTAATAAAGCGCAGGCCATCGCCACTTTTCCGCCCATTGAATGACCCACAATAGAAAAGCGCTCAATATTAAGATTATCTGCTAATGTAAATATATCATTAGCCATTTCCTGATAAGTCATCGAGTTATCATGCGGGCTGTGACCATGGTTTCTCAAATCAACCGAAATAATGTGATGTATCTCTTGTAATTCACTCGCCAAACCAGAGAGATTTGATAAACTGCCAAATAACCCGTGTATGATGAAAATGTTTTCAGATGGCTGTTTTGATTCAGATAAAGTCGGTTTTTTATGTTGGTAATTAAGGTTCATCGGATTCTGTCTTAAAGCGAAATATACGGACAAACATTATTACATATGAAAAACAAGAATGTTTGCAGATCCTATCTAAATGATAAAAATGCTGCATTATGAATTATCCAAATACTTAAAGTGTGCAAACGCTTGGATTTTTGAGTAGAAAGGAAACAGATCAATAAATAATGTTTTTTTAGTTTAATATAATTTCAATATTAGCGGGTTATTTTTCAGGCAAAGTTTTTGGAAATAGTGCTTCTAATGTAAAACTTGTCCTTAATGATTTTTTTGAGCAAGTTTTTTAATTTTCAGAATGAAACAGAATAGAATAGAATAAAGCAAAATAACTAATGAAGTGGTGAATATCGAATGGTGAAAGAATGAAAAATATAGAGATAGAAGATGACCTTTATAAATATATTTTGGCTAATATAGAAGCCTTTGGAGAAACACCCTCGCAGATTCTGCGCAGATTGTTATCTTTACCAGATGTATCTGCAGGCAATTTAACCTCAATTACCTCATCCGTCACGTCAAAATCTCCCCGCCCAGAAGCCGTTCATTATGAGTCCTCTCTTTTTGAAACGGTTGATAATCATAGTGCGGACATTTCATTGCCAGAGCTGCTTGCTCACGGTGTTAATGCCTTATTTGATAGCGAGGCATTTAAAACAGAAGCTATCGTTACTAATAAATTTATGATGTTGCTGGCAGCGATGTATTATGAAAATACAAATGCATTTGTTGACGCTGCGGATAAAACCAAGGGGCGTACCCGGGATTATCTGGGGCAGAATTTAAATGTTTTATTGGCCGTTGATAACGAGGAAGAGCTGAGTTTATTTAAAGCCAGTAAACCCCGTAACATTCCCCATACGCCATTTTGGGTAATTACTAATGCTAACACGGGCAGAAAACGTATCATTATCACACAAATGATGGCATCAATGGGCTATCCCCATTATCTGATCGAACGTATAAAAGAAGAAATTTAGTAGAGGTTAATGCTGTGTTTTACGGTCGATTGTGTGGCAGTTTAGCTAACCTGTTGAAATACATTTGCGAGTGCTTTGAATATATTTACAAATCTGTAACCACATTTTTATTTAAACTAATATCGTGTTTGACGAACGACGGTGAAGCAGTTTAGCCAAACGATCGGAAATACATTTACGAGTGCTTTGAGTATATTTACAAATCTGTAATTACATTTTTATTTAAACGGTCGAAAATACATTTACCAGTACTTTGAATATATTTACAAATCTGTAACTACATTTTTATTTAAACGGTCGAAAATACATTTACGAGTACGTTGAATATATTTACAAATCTGTAACCACATTTTTATTTAAACTAATCGAGGTAGACATTATTATGGCAATTCATCCCCGCGCAGGACAGCCTGCACAGGCTCAAGATTTAGTTAATATTCCGAAATTGATTTCAGCATATTATATTAACCTTCCCGATGTGAGTGTAGCAAGCGAGCAAGTTGCATTTGGTACCTCCGGGCACCGTGGTAGTTCATTCAGCAATGCATTCACTGAGCTGCATATCTTAGCGATTAGCCAGGCATTAGCAGAATACCGCATTCAGCAAGGTTACACCGGCCCGATGTTTATCGGTAAAGATACCCACGCATTATCCGAGCCTGCTTTTATTTCTTCTGTGCAAGTGTTAGTTGCAAACGGTATTAAAGTAATTGTACAAGCTGGCGGGGGTTACACGCCAACACCGGTTATTTCACATGCTATTCTGCAATACAATAAAGCCAATCCAGACAATTTAGCCGATGGTATTGTTATCACACCCTCTCATAATCCGCCTGAAGATGGTGGCTTTAAGTACAATCCACCCAACGGCGGTCCTGCCGACAGTGATGTGACAAAAATTATCCAAGACAGAGCCAATGAAATCTTGAATGATAATTTTGATGATATTGAGCAATGGGATTTCACCGAGGCAATGGCATCAGACCTGGTTGAAGAATACGATTATATTCAGCCCTATGTTGATGATTTGAAAAATGTACTTGATTTGGATGCTATTGCAAAAGCGGGAATCAAAATTGGTGTTGATACCTTAGGTGGTTCAGGTGTTGCTTACTGGCCGGTGATTGCTAAAACCTATGGTTTAGATATTGAAGTTGTCAACGATCGTGTCGACCCTACTTTCTCTTTTATGACCTTAGATAAAGATGGCAAAATCCGTATGGATTGTTCTTCGCCTTATGCTATGGCGGGTTTGATAAAGTTAAAAGATAAGTTTGATGTTGCTATCGCTAACGATCCTGACTACGACCGTCACGGTATTGTCACTAGAAGCTCGGGTTTATTAAACCCAAATCATTACCTCGCCGTGGCGATTAATTACCTGTTCACTCACCGTACTGGCTGGTCTGAAGATGCTAAAGTAGGTAAAACATTAGTGTCCAGCTCAATGATTGATCGTGTTGTTGCACAATTGGGTCGTCAGATGTCTGAAGTGCCAGTTGGTTTCAAATGGTTTGTTGATGGTTTATTCGATGGCTCATTTGGTTTTGGCGG
>JBLIEH010000004.1:0-31754 GCA_047632875.1 Psychromonas sp.
TGCTTGATGAAAATCAATCACTCTACTCAGCTGCTAGTATCAGTTTATTACATCATGTTAATGCGGCGTTGCGTGCGCATACACTGTTTGAAAAAGATGTTGAATATATTGTTACCGAAAAGGGTGAAGTTGTTATTGTCGATGAGCATTCTGGACGCACAATGCCCGGACGTCGCTGGTCTGAAGGTTTACATCAGGCGGTCGAAGCTAAAGAAGGCGTGCAAATACAAAATGAGAACCAGACCTTAGCCTCGATCACTTTCCAAAACTATTTCCGTTTGTATACCAAATTGGCCGGCATGACAGGTACTGCTGATACCGAGGCATTTGAATTCCAGTCCATTTATGGCTTAGAAACCATTGTGGTGCCAACCAATCAAGCGATGATCCGTAAAGATGGCGGAGACTTGGTTTATTTAACCGAACAGGAAAAATATCAAGCAATTGTCGATGATATTAAACCGCGGCTGGAGAAAGGACAACCTATCCTGGTAGGAACGGTGTCTATTGAACATTCTGAGTTATTATCCAATTTAATGGATAAAGCAAAAATAAAACACAGTGTTTTAAATGCTAAATTCCATGCCAAAGAAGCTGATATTATTGCTCAAGCGGGTGCGTTAGGCGTTGTCACTATTGCAACAAATATGGCAGGCCGGGGGACAGATATCGTTCTGGGCGGTAACTTAGAAGCGCGTTTGGAAAAGTTAGGTGATTTGAGTCCTGAGCTAATAGAAGCAGAAAAAGATCTTTGGAAAGCAGAGCATCAAAAAGTATTAGATGCGGGTGGCTTATATATTATCGGTACTGAGCGGCACGAATCTCGTCGTATTGATAACCAATTACGTGGCCGTTCCGGGCGACAGGGTGATCCTGGTGAAAGCCGTTTCTATTTATCAATGGAAGACGCTCTGATGCGTATCTTTGCTTCAGAGAAAGTGTCTAATATGATGAAAAAATTGGGCATGGAGAAGGGCGAGGCAATCGAGCACCCTTGGGTTTCGCGTGCTATTGAGAATGCGCAGCGTAAAGTCGAAGGTCGAAACTTCGATATGCGTAAATCTCTTCTCGATTTTGATGATGTGGCCAATGAACAACGTAAAGTGGTTTATCAGCAGCGTAACGGTGTGATGGACAGTGAAGAGATCACCGATACCATCGAGCAAATCTGGGATGATGTGTTTAATAGCTGTGTTAATGAATATGTGCCGCCCCATTCACTCACGGAACAATGGGATCTTGAAGGGTTAGAGGAGCGTTTAAAAGCTGATTTTTTAGTGGTCTTACCTGTTCAGCAATGGTTAATTGATGATGCGAACCTGCAAGAAGAAAGCATTCGTGAAAGAATTGTTGAGCATGCAAAATCGTCATACCTGGCGAAGAAAGAACAGGTTGGTCCGGTAATTATTGCTGGTTTCGAAAAATCAGTGATGCTGCAAACCATTGACACTTTGTGGAAAGAGCACCTTGCTGCAATGGATCATTTACGTCAAGGCATTCATTTACGTGGTTATGCACAAAAAGATCCTAAGCAAGAGTACAAACGCGAATCCTTTGAATTGTTTTTACAAATGTTGGAAAACTTAAAACGTGATGTTGTGGTTATCCTTTCCAAAGTGCAAGTGCAGTCACAGGATGAGGCTGAAATCATTCAAGAACAGCGTCGTCAGGCTGAAGCTCAGGCCCAGCATGAAATGCAGCATGCGCAGGCAAATAATGGTGAATTGGTTAGCGAGGAAAATACTGGCGATGAGACTTTTGTACGGCCCGATAGAAAAGTGGGACGCAATGAACCCTGTCCATGCGGCTCTGGTAAGAAATTTAAACAGTGCCATGGTAAACTTGCTTAATTTTTTTGCTTAGTTTGTTCGAATAGTTTTGACTGCTAAAAAGGCTCTTTTAAAAAGAGCCTTTTTTTATGGTTTTAAAGGACCTTTTATGAAAAATGTTAATATTAGTATTGCGGTTGTAAAAAATCCACAAAATTTATTTTTGATCTGTTTACGTCCTGATCATGTTCATCAGGGCGGAAAGTGGGAGTTTCCCGGCGGGAAAATTAAAAAAGATGAAAGCGCCGAACAGGCAATGTTAAGAGAATTAAAAGAAGAAGTCGGCATAACGGCGGTTGACTATTGTTTATTAGAGACAACCTTTTTTGATTATGGTGATAAGCAATTAAATCTTAATTTTTTTCTGGTCAGTGAATTTATCGATCAAGCCCTAGCTCAAGAGGGGCAAAGCATGCGCTGGGTTAAGAAAGCTGAATTAGTTAATTATTCGTTCCCTGATGCTAATGCGGCCATTATAAAAAAACTCTAACCCTTTGGGTATTAAAGCGTTAATTTTTAATACTTTAATCTTTAATAAGAGTCTCTAATACGCATAAAGCTCGCAAAACGGGGTACATTGTTAGTTGTTTTCCCGACATACTTATAAGTGATTGTAGCGCCAACAGGCGGCGGATTTTCACGCTCGAGATCAGAGAATCCTGTACCAATTTTGAATCTAATTCCCTCTTTTGTTTCAACAAGTAATGATCCAAGCCGACCTGTATTTCTCCCTTTACCAGTCAGATGTTGAATAACGATCGCTTCAGCATCTTCATACTTTTTTAATTTCATTAAATCTTTACTGCGTTTTGCCTGATGATAAGCGTCTCCTTTATGGAGCATTAAACCTTCGCCACCATCTTCGAGTACCTGCTCTAATAATAATTGCAGCTGCTCATTATTTTCAATTCGTTGTTGTTTAATCATTTTGAGGTAGGCTGACTCACTGGAGGTTATTAATTTTTCCATTTGTTGTAACCGGGATGTGAAATCAGCGTCAGAGCCCGGCAGGTCAAAAATCATAAAAGAGATTTGTTGCCACTCCTGATCAATGGGTTGATTTTTTCGTGTAAACCCTGAAACTTGTTCAAATTGCTGGCGATTAATCCACAATTCGCCCGATAAGGGCTGCTGCGGGAAATTTTTAATAAACCACTGGGGCGCATTAAAAATATTACCCTGCTTGGAGAACAGTTGGTTGCCGTCCCAATAAGCCCGTACCCCATCAAGTTTCTCACTTACCCAATACTCTTGGATATTAATATCTTGATGATAAATAGTAGCAAGTTGAATAGGTGGGGGGATGGTTTCGTTGGAGTGGGATAACGGGGAAAAAAGGCAAAGTAAAAAAACTAACGTTTTGCATGACATAAAAACCTCCCTAAACAGTTCAACAAGTTTAGGGTGGTTTTTAATAAACACAAATTAGTCTATAAAACGCATTGATAAATCAATAGCATGTACATGTTTGGTTAAAGCGCCTACGGAAATATAATCCACGCCCGTTTTTGCATAGGGCAGGATCGTTTTGCTGTTAACATTACCTGAAACTTCTAACTTGGCCGTTGAATCTGGCTTTTCACTGTTTATTGCCACGGCTTCCAACATCATTACAATACTGAAATTATCTAACATAATACGCTCCGCACGCGCATTTAATGCTTCTTTTAATTCCGCAATAGATTCCACTTCGACTTCTACCAATCGTTCCGGGTGTTGTGTTTTAGCCATCTTGACAGCTGCTTCAATGCCGCCACAAGCCATAATGTGGTTCTCTTTAATTAAATACGCATCATAGAGACCGATACGATGGTTGAAACCGCCGCCACATAATACTGCATATTTAGAGGCCTTACGTAAACCGGGTATGGTTTTACGGGTATCCAGTAATTTACAATTGGTGTCTTTGATTAAATCCGCGTAATATTTAACATTTGTTGCAATACCTGACAATGTTTGTATAAAATTAAGCGCACTGCGTTCACCCGTTAATAAAGTACGGGCAGCTCCTTCAAGACTAAATAATTGACTATCGGCTTTTACAAAATCACCGTCTTTGACAAACCAAGTTATTTTCACTTGATTGCCCAGTTGCCGGAAGATCTCTTCGGTCCATGCTTTGCCACAAAAAACCGCATCATCACGTGTTATAACAATCGCTTTAGCTTGCTTACCATCAGGAATTAAATTCGCTGTGATATCTCCTTCAAGGGGAGAGAGACCGTTTAAATCTTCATCTAACGCGATTTTGACACTCTGGATTATTTCTTGTGCGACCATGCTGAATTTCCATTAACAATAAAAAAACAAATATTACCTTAATGCATTGTTAATACCAATGTTCTAAAGTGACAACGCTTATAAAAATAAAATAAATCTAACCTATACCCAACCTACTTGAAGATGTATCTTCAAGTAGGTTGGGTATAAAAGGAACATAATGACATTAATTATTGGCTTGACGGGTGGAATTGGTAGCGGGAAATCGACTGTGTCCGGTTTTTTTTCTAAATTAGGAATCCAAATTATCGATGCTGATCTTGTGGCACGGCAAGTTGTTGAAAAGGGGCAACCGGCATTGTATAAAATTGAGCAGCACTTTGGTCCTGAGGTGCTGACCGAAGGTGCGCTTAATCGTAGTTTTTTACGCCAGCTTATTTTTCAAAATGAGCAGGAAAAAGTGTGGCTAAATAATTTACTGCATCCTCTTATTCGCGCTCAGATGATTGAGCAACTGGCTAAAGCCAAGGGAGATTATGTGTTATTGGAAGCGCCCTTATTATTTGAGAATAATTTGGATAAGTTAACCGATTATGACCTGGTTGTTGATGCCGAGCCTGCTTTACAAGTAAAAAGAGCCTGTGCACGGGATGGTGCGGATGAGGAGGTTATTTATGCTATTATTAAGAGTCAAATAGACAGGCAAACTCGCCTGCACAAAGCAGATTTTATTGTCGATAACAGTGTCCTTTCTCTGCCAGCACTAAAAAATACAGTGCAGCAGCTTGATGCTCAATTTCGTAAATTGAAAAACTAATCAAATAACAGTCATTTGTTTCCTGTTTACCCAATTTTACTGTATTGTTCTCATTTTTCGTGGAGATATTTGGATTACAATGATCGCTTTTGAATACCCTCTGAATGAGAAAAATCGTAGTTATTTACGTTTTGAATCACTCTTTACCCAGCTTAAAATGAGTCTCTCTTTTGAGCATGAAAATGACGCTACTATTTTTTTTAAAGCCCTCTTGGAATTGGTTGAATTAGCTGAGCGTAGCGATATTCGCCATGATTTGATCAAAGATTTACGTTTGTTATCTGAGCAGATGAGAAGGTGGTTAAACCATGATGCAGTGGATCAGAAAGCTGTTACTGATTTAATTTCTGAAATTGAAGGGCTTATTCAAGCGGTGCTGCGTCTGCCAAAACAACTGCGTTTTTTTAAAACCAACCGTTTTTTAACTTCTTTAAAACAACGTTTTTTTATTCCCGGCGGTACCTGTAATTTCGATTTACCACAGTTCCATTTTTGGTTAGCCAGTGACTTGGAAAAACGCCAGAAGGATGCACAATCTTGGTTTAGCCATTTTGCTAGTTTAGAAAAAGCATTAACATTATTTCTAAAAATAAAGCGTTCTCAGGCTGTTGCAACAACACAGACGGCTAATAATGGTTTTTATCAGGCAGAAGTTGAAAAGTGTGGTTTTATTATTGTCAAAGTGGATAAAAAACAAGGCGTGTATCCTGTTATTAGCGGACACAACCAGCGTTATTCAATCCGATTTATGAGCGCCGAAAGTGAAACTAATACCTTAGACAGTATCGAGTTTCAGCAAATTTGTTGCTAGGCGTTTTATATTGCTAGGAGTTTTATATGATAGTTAACTGCCCAACCTGTAAAAAACAAGTCGAATGGATAATTGAAAACAGTCACCGTCCATTTTGTTGTAAACGCTGTCAACTGATCGATCTCGGTGAATGGGCTGATGAAGAGAAGGTGATTAAAGGCGAGTCTGTTAGTCCCGAAAATATGCCAGCGGATAAAACCATTTATTTTGATTCTTAAAAAGTGAAATGATTGTTATGTTAGTAAATGAATTTTTAGAAAAAATAAAAAGACAACCTCAGGAGGTCATCTTCTCTGAGGTGTTAGATTTTATTGAAAAAAATTATAACTTTACCGAAACGGCGTTTAAAAATGGTCCGCATTTAAATTTAGCGGGTCAAAACTCCGGCTCATGTAAAATATTCTCTTTTGCAAAATTACACCATTTAAATACGCAGCAAACACTGGCGTGTTTTGGTGATTATTACCGGGAAGATGTTCTAAAACATCCGCAGGCTGCGGATCATCAAAATATTCGCCAATTTTTGATTTCTGGTTGGGCGAGTATTGATTTTTCATCTCAAGCACTTGACCTCAAAATAAGTGCTTAACAGTCCCGGTACTGACTTTTTTTTAGTGCTTCAAGGCCGGTGTGTTGCCATCAACCGCCGGCCAATTTTACCTTGTAATTTTTTTGCTCTAAAAAAAGTTTAACAATCTCGCGTTGGTCGCCCTGAATCTCGATCACGAAATCTTTGACACAACCCCCAGTGCCAGTGCGTTTTTTGATCTCTTTAGCAAGCGCTTTTAAGGACTTTTCATCCAATTCTAAGCCTTTTATTAAGGTGACGCCCTTGCCCTTACGCCCTTTAGTTTCACGATGAATGCGAATAATACCATCACCTTTAGCCGCTTTTTTTTCAATTTTTGGCTTATCAATCTTTCCGCCGTCGGTCGAATAAACAAGATTAAGGTCGCTGAAGTCCATATGAATTCCTATTCTCTAGATTGTGTTGGTTTAAGTTTACCAGAGTCTTTTTTAAATACTGTAAATAAAAATGATCTAGAACATGGAATGCCGCTAACCTTTATATTAACATTAAATCTAAATGATAATAATTAGCATTTAGATTTAATGTTAAGGTTTAAAAGGGGGTGAAAATGGTTTTATCGGATCTTAAAGCAGGGCAAACTGCCACTATAATCAGTATGCATGATATGGAGCCGGTGATGCGTAAGAAGCTGCTTAACCTAGGCTTTTTGCCGAAAGCAAAGATTCAATTATTACGTTTAGCGCCAATGGGCGATCCCCTCGCCATTCGTTGCGCAAACAACAATATTGCCCTGCGGAAAATATTAGCGAGTCAAATCAAGGTGGAGTTGCCGGTATGACATTAAGCGTTGCAACCATTGGCAACCCCAATTCAGGAAAGACGTCATTATTTAATGCATTAACCGGGGCCAACCAGCATGTTGGTAACTGGAGTGGTGTCACAGTCGAAAAAAAAATGGGTTATTTTAATGTAGATACAAATTGTGAAGTTCAGGTGATTGATTTACCCGGCATTTATAGCCTCGATTATGATCCTGATAGGAGCTCGCTTGATGAGCGAGTGGCTTTTGATTATATTATGAAAAATAGCCCGGATTTGCTACTCAATGTGATTGATGCCAGTAATCTGGAACGCAGTTTATACCTTACTCTGCAACTTAAAGAGCTCGGTTTACCGGTCGTTGCCGTGCTCAATAAGATAGATGTCGCACAGAATAAGCAACTGGTTATTGATGAACAATGCATCAGTAAAATATTAGACTGCCCGGTTATTAGTTTATCTGCCCATGATAAAAATGCGGTGCAGCAGCTTAAAAACAAACTGCAGTCTTTTAATCGACAAATATCAACGGCCCCTATTAAACTGGATTACGGTGAAACGCTCGAGGCCGTGATTGACCAGGCAACGGTTTTGTTAGCGACGGTTGAGCGCAGACTCGACAATCGCGGATTAGCAATCAAACTGTTAGAAAATGACCAAAGCATCACAGAACTGTTTTCGCCACAGCAAAACCAGGCACTTACAAAAACAAAGTTAGCTATCACTATTGATATCGACCTTCAGGTAGCCGATACACGCTACAGTTTTATCTACCAGCTTTCACTACAAGCGGTGCGTTTACAGGGGCATCTAGGCAGAAGCATCACGGAGAAGATTGATGCACTTACCTTAAATAGATTTACCGGCATTCCCTTCTTTTTATTGGTTATGTACCTGATGTTTATGTTTTCGATTAATATCGGCAGTGCCTTTGTTGATTTCTTTGATATTACTGCCGGTGCTATTTTTGTGGATGGCAGTGCACAGTTATTAAGCGTTGTTTCAGCCCCCGAATGGTTAATTAATATAGTAGCCTACGGTGTTGGTAACGGCATACAAACCGTGATGACTTTTATTCCTGTTATCGGCTGTTTATACCTGTTTTTAGCCGTACTAGAAAGCTCAGGTTATCTCGCTCGTGCCGCATTTGTGATAGATAAAGGCATGCAGTATTTAGGTTTGCCCGGAAAATCATTTGTGCCTATGATTGTCGGGTTTGGCTGTACCGTGCCCGCGGTGATGGCTACACGCACACTTGAAAAAGAACGTGAACGTTTGTTGACGGTCATCATGTCTCCGTTTATGTCATGCGGAGCACGTTTACCTGTGTATGCGCTGTTTGCCAGTGCTTTCTTTCCTGAAAATGGTCAGAATATTGTCTTTTTACTCTACCTGATCGGTATTTTAGTGGCCGTTATAACCGGTTATATTTTAAGTCATACAATCTTACCGGGTAAAAGTGAGAACCTATTCTTAGAATTACCCGATTATGAACTGCCAAAATTAAAAAATACTTTCATTAAAACATGGCAGAAAATGAAAGGTTTTGTACTGGGAGCCGGGAAAACTATCGTTCTGGTAGTGACGCTGTTAAATGTGATTAACTCGGTCGGTGCAGACGGTAGTTTTGGCCATCAGGACAGTGATCAATCATTGCTAAGCAAAGGTGCTAAAATTATTACGCCGGTATTATCACCGCTGGGCATTACCCAGGATAACTGGCCGGCAACCCTAGGTATTGTCACCGGGATATTTGCCAAAGAAGCGATAGTCGGGACTTTAAATAACCTCTATTCAACTCAGTCCGGTGAAGCCGAGGCTCAATTAACCCTGCTTGAAAAACTCAATAGCGCACTGCAAACGATCCCTGAAAATTTATTAGGTATTAATATTAGCGATCCGCTGGGGCTCGGTGTGGGTGAAACGACAGATTTAGCGCTAGCTGCGCAGGAGCAGGGGGTTGATCTTACTATTTACAGTAATATCCAAAAGGCTTTTGTAAGCAAAGAGGCGGCTTTTGCTTACCTGTTATTTATATTGTTGTATGCACCCTGCGCGGCAGCAATGGGGGCGATAGTGCGTGAGGTGGGCGTAGTTTGGGCACGTTTTATTGCTGTGTGGTCAACGACAGCTGCTTATATTGTTTCCGTTTGTTATTACCAATTAATGACCTTCATGCAGCATCCGCTAAGCAGCTTAATGTATTTAATGCTATCGGCTACGCTTATTTTAAGCGTATTTTATGGCCTTAACCGCAAAGGAAATGTATTAGCGGGAGTACAGTTAAAGGCCCTTTACTCATGATCTTATCGGCCATCTCAGAATATGTGAAAAATGCCGGGCGCGTTGAAGAAAAACAGCTGCTTAAACACTTCCATCTAAGAAAAGAAGGCTTAGCACCTATGATGGCGGTTTTATTAAAGCGCGGGAAAATTCAGAAAACGATTTATAAGGGAGGCGAAAAGCTTGAACCTGAAATTTATTACACTTGGTCAGAAAGTGAACAAATATCAATATTGACAGTTGTTTAAATAGGAAAATAGATTTTTCATTTAGTAATGCATTTTTATTTGTTATTTTCGCCCTAGCCAAATGCGTTTAACCTTTGTACAATCCTTTCCCTAATTTTGATTATACAGCCGCTGGTGACCTTGCAAAAAATAAAGGTCACCGACGTCTGGCAGTATTGAGTAATTTATTGTTGTTAACGAGGCTTTCATGAATATAAAAAAAGTAAACCTACTGGATTTAAACCGCGAAGGTTTACGTGCGTTTTTTGTCGAATTGGGCGAAAAACCCTTTCGTGCAGAGCAAGTGATGAAATGGATTTATCATTACGGTTGTGATGATTTTGATCTGATGAGTAATGTTAATAAAAAGCTACGCGAAACATTAAAACAACGCGCAGAAATTGTTGCACCAGAGGTTAAAGTCGAACAACGTAGTAATGATGGTACGATAAAATGGGCTATGACGGTGGGTGAGCAAGAGGTTGAGACTGTCTATATTCCAGAAAAAGATCGCGCGACCTTGTGTATTTCTTCACAGGTAGGCTGTGTATTAGCCTGTAACTTCTGCTCTACTGCCCAGCAGGGATTTAACCGTAATTTAAGCGTCAGCGAAATTATTGGCCAGGTTTGGCGCGCCGCTAAAATTGTAGGGGTGACAGGGGAAAGTGGTAAGCGGCCAATTACTAATGTGGTCATGATGGGAATGGGAGAGCCGTTACTTAACCTTAATAATCTGATCCCTGCCATGGAGTTGATGTTAGATGATTTTGGTTATGCACTTTCAAAACGCCGAGTCACGGTCTCCACCTCAGGCGTTGTTCCGGCGCTTGATATTTTAGGCGATCGCATCGATGTTTCTTTGGCTATTTCATTGCATGCTGCAAACGATACATTGCGCTCTCAAATGATGCCAATTAACGATAAGTACAATATTGCTGATTTCTTAGCGGGTGTGAAACGTTATATCGGAAAATCAAAGGCTAACCGGGGTAAAGTGACGGTAGAGTATTTATTGCTGGATCATTTTAATGATTCAACTGATCAAGCTCATGAGTTAGGCGTTCTACTCAAAGATACGCCTTGTAAGATAAACCTCATTCCTTTTAACCCGTTCCCGGGTAATGATTATCAGAAACCAAGCAACAGCCGAGTGGATCGCTTTAGTAAAGCGCTAATGGAATATGGTTATACCGTGACAGTTCGTAAAACGCGCGGTGATGATATTGATGCTGCGTGCGGACAACTTGTAGGGGATGTGATTGATCGTACTAAACGCACCATAAAAAAACGTCTGCAGGGTGATAACATCGCAATTAACCAGGGTTAATTGTTCAGCAAAGGCATAACGCAGGCAGCTGCACTGCCTGCCATAATTAAAAAGGGCAGGCGATTCTCTGCATCGTCTACCCTGATTGGTTGTCCGAACTTAGCGCTGAATTTGTACCTTGAAGTCGAGTAGCGATACAAGTAGACTTAACGGCTTGATCTGTTGGGAAATAAGCTGCTTGACCTTCCATTTTGGCATTAAAAGGGATGAAAGAGTCTGTATTTCCCGTCACAATATGAACACTTTTTTGTGTACATTTTAGACCGCTAAAATGTGCATATTATTACCTTGGTGTAGTCGATTAGCTAGCGCCATTTTAAGGAATATATGCGTCAAATTTTTGTTTCTATTTTGCTCTTGCTGGTCTTGTCGGCTTGTACTTCCAGTGCAACGACAACCTCGACAAAAAATGCTGTTGCGGGTCAAAAAATGGCATTGGACAAAAAAGGTGCTGCTGAGATACGTATTAAACTTGCACTCGTTTATTTAGAAAATAAGCAGATGCAGCCAGCGAAAGAAAATCTTGAAAAAGCGCTATCATACCAGCCCAAAGATGCCACTATTTATCGTGTTTTTGCTTATTATTATCAAGCCGTCAAGGAAAGTGAAAAAGCTGAGCAGATGTATAAAAAGTCCCTGTCTCTAGATCCAAATAATTCGGATACTTACAATAATTACGGTACATTTTTGTGTCAGCAAAAGCGTTACGAAGAAGCAGAAAACGCATTTTTAACCGCACTTGAACAGCTCAGTTACAGCAATGTTGCCGATACCTATGAGAATGCGGGAATGTGCGCCGAAAAGATAAATAATCTCGATAAAGCATTATTTTATTACCAATATTCACTTTCACATAATCCGAATAAATTATATTTGAACCTTGCTCTGGCTAAGATAAATGTCACTCAAAAAAATCATAAAGAGGCAACCTTAAATTTATTCAATTACCAAAAACAAAGTGGATACTCTGCGGAGAGTTTATGGCAATGGATTCGTTTAAGTTATGCGACCGGAAAAGATGCCAGCCTGAATAAATATGCCGGAATATTATTAGAAAAATTCCCAGAATCCCATCAAGCATTAGACTATTTAAATCATGGATACTATGACTAACGACACAGCTAAAATTATTACCCCACTGGGTCTGGCATTGCATAATGCCAGGTTAAAAGCGTCATTATCAGTCGAACAGGTTGCTAAGCTTTTGAATTTAAATGAGAGCGCCGTAAGAGAATTGGAAGGTGATATCTCTGTTTTGATTGAAAATAGACAATATGCACCTATCTATCTGCGTGGCTACCTTGTTAACTATGCGAAATTGGTTGCTTTAAAATCAATTGATGAATTTGCTGAGTACCAACAACTTTCCAAACCCCAGGCGAGAGACAGCAGCATTAGAGCGACGGCGAGCATGTTGCCCGTTGGTAAAAAGAGATTAATACCGCTGTGGTTTTTAGTTTTTTTACTGTTAATCGCCATACTCGCCGCGGTGTTCGCTAAGCAGTTTGGTTTATTTTTTTCGGATGAGTCAGCGATAAAAGTCACAACAGACAGTAGTGAACATGTTGAAAATAAACCCTTTAATCCTGTTTCTATAAGCACAGAGACGGCGCCTGAATTAAAACAGGCAAAGTCGGGCGACGCGCTTGATGAACGCATTAGTGAAGTAATGGATGCCGCCATTCCAAGCACAATAGATCAAACCAGCAATGCAGATATAATAAAGAGTGAAGATAAAAGTGCCGGGCTTGAAAGTAATGAACCGCTTGTACAGCCACAAACGGCTCAAGCTGAGTCACTTCAATTATCTTTCACAGGTGATTGCTGGACTGAAGTATCCGATGCAACGGGTAAACGTTTAGCTTATGGTCTTTACGGAGCGAGCAACATTTTGAAACTAGATGGTATGGCGCCTTTTAAAATAAAATTAGGCGATCCGAGCGCCGTTGCAATAAAATATCAAGACAAAAGAATAGATCGTGATTTTACGGCGGGACAAGCGATGGAGTTTTATATTCCAGCTTAAGTGCAGGTTTGAACAGAAAAATCTGAACAGTAAAGCAGCTCCCTGAATCATCTAACGAGTCAGCTGCTCGTTTAGGGTTTTGATCGCGGAGGTTTTCTTTGCAAGCGAAGACAGCAAATTAATGCGATTTGAAGGGAAACATCATTATCAAATAGACTGTTTTTAAACAATAGTCTACCAGCAAAGAGTAAAAGAATTATGAGCCATCCTTCTCCAATTATACGTCGTGTATCAAAACAAATCATGGTGGGTAATGTGCCTGTTGGTGGTAATGCACCAATTACAGTGCAATCTATGACCAATACTTTGACCACGGACGTTGCCGCCACCGTTGCGCAAATCAAACGCTTAGAAGCGGTTGGTGCAGACATGGTGCGCGTTTCAGTGCCGACTATGAATGCCGCAGAAGCCTTTCGAGAAATTAAAGCCCTAAGCAATATTCCACTGATAGCCGATATCCACTTTGATTATCGTATCGCACTGAAAGTCGCTGAATATGGCGTTGATTGTCTGCGCATTAACCCGGGTAATATTGGTAATGAGCGGCGCATCCGCAGCGTTGTTGATTGTGCGCGTGATTATAATATTCCTATTCGGATTGGCGTAAACGGCGGTTCACTGGAAGCTGATATCCAAGAAAAATACGGGGAGCCAACGGCACAAGCGCTGGTGGATTCTGCGTTACGCCATGTGGATATTTTAGACAGGCTTAATTTTGATCAATTTAAGGTGAGCGTAAAAGCATCGGATGCATGGCTTGCGGTGGAATCATATCAACTGCTTGCAAAACAGATAACCCAACCGCTGCATTTAGGGATCACCGAAGCCGGAGGACTGCGCAGTGGCTCGGTTAAATCAGCCGTTGGCTTAGGTATGTTACTTTCTCAGGGGATAGGCGATACCCTGCGAGTATCTCTGGCCGCCGATCCTGTTGAGGAAATTAAAGTGGGTTTTGATATTTTAAAATCATTACGTATTCGCAGCCGCGGTATTAATTTTATTGCCTGTCCAACCTGTTCACGGCAAGAGTTTGATGTTATTGCGACGGTTAATGCATTAGAGGAGCGTCTTGAAGATATCGTTATGCCCATGGATGTGTCGATTATTGGTTGTGTCGTCAACGGGCCGGGAGAAGCATTAATTTCTGATTTGGGCATTACTGGCGGTAAAAACAAAAGTGGTTTTTACGAGGATGGAGTGCGTCAGCGCGATCGTTTTGATAATAATAATGTGATTGATCAGCTTGAAGCGAAAATTCGAGCGCGTGTCAGCCGCACGGATCAGAGCAATATCATTATAAAAGTTTAAAGTATTTTTCTCTAAACCAGCCCGTTATTGTTAAACAATAACGGGCTTTTTTATAAGTTAGTCAATTACAAAGTATAAATTCTCTGAGAAAGCCCGCTGCATGGTTTCATCTAATTTGAAAAGCCCTTATAATGACTCACTATTTTCTTCTCAACTGTATGCGGAAATCATTGTGGCAAAAAAGATCCAAGCAATTCGTGGTATGAACGATACTCTTCCTGAACAAACACCTGTTTGGCAAAAACTAGAGTCATTATTTAGACAAGTAGTGAGCAGTTACGGTTACTCTGAAATACGTATGCCAATTGTTGAAAATACCAATCTTTTTAAACGCTCAATCGGTGAAGTAACCGATATCGTTGAAAAAGAAATGTATACTTTTGCCGATCGTAACGGAGACAGCTTAACCCTGCGTCCTGAAGGGACCGCATCCTGCGTGCGAGCTGGCAACGAGCATGGCTTATTATATAATCAAGAGCGCCGTTTATGGTACACCGGCCCGATGTTCAGGCATGAACGTCCGCAAAAAGGGCGCTACCGTCAATTTCATCAATTTGGTGTGGAAACCTTCGGCATAGCCAGTGCAGACATTGACGCCGAAGTGATTTTACTTTCCGCACGTTTATGGAAATCTCTTGGAATCGATAAAGAGGTCGAGTTGCAGTTGAACTCTTTAGGCTCTAACGAAGCGCGCGCTTTATACAAAGAAGCATTAGTTGCGTATTTGTCGGCCCATGCTGAACAGCTGGATGAAGATAGCAAGCGCCGTATGTTAAGCAATCCATTACGTGTTCTGGACAGTAAGAATCCTGATGTTCAAGCGCTATTGGTGGATGCACCAAAACTATCTGAATATCTTGATCAAGAATCTGTCGAACACTTTGCCCAACTGCAAAAGTATCTTGATGCTGCGGGTATTAAGTATGTGATTAATGAGCGTTTAGTGCGTGGTTTAGATTATTATAACCGCACCGTATTTGAGTGGGTAACCAATAGTCTTGGATCGCAAGGTACCATCTGTGCGGGTGGTCGTTACGATGGATTGGTTGAACAACTCGGTGGTAAAGCAACCCCTGCGGTCGGCTTTGCAATGGGTCTGGAAAGAATTATCTTAATGCTGGAAACCCTGACATTAAATGATGATGTTAAAAAAGATGTTGATATATACAGCATAGTCGTTGGCGAAGGGGCTGATATTGCCGGTTTTAAGGTGGCAGAACTGATTCGCACTGAATTGCCTCAGATAAAAATGATGCACCATTGCGGCGCGGGTAACTTTAAAAAACAGATGAAACGAGCCGATAAAAGCGGTGCACGTTTGGCGCTGATCATTGCTGAAAGTGAGTTAGACAGTGGTTGCGTCACAATTAAAGACTTACAGGGTCAATATGAGCAACAAAGTGTTGCCATGAATGATTTAATTAAGGTATTACCTGGCTATTTTGAATAACATTATCTTTAAAATTTATAACAAGGAATAACACGTGGTTGATATTATTGAAGGTTACGAGACAGAAGAACAGCAGGTTGTTGCCATTAAAAGCTGGTGGAAAGAAAACGGCAATACATTAATGATTGCCGCCGTTGTCGGCTTGGCTGGACTGTGGGGCTGGCGTTTTTATAACGCGTCGTTGATCACCGGTCAGGAAGAGGCTTCGCAGGCTTATTCGGACATGTTAGTTAAGTTTGAAAGCAAAGGCGCTGAAGCAGGTCTTGAGGATATCAAAACCTTTATTGCTGGCAACCAAGATAATAACTACGGTGTATTAGCCTCTTTACTGCTTGCCAAAGAAGCGGTACAGCAAAAAGATTTCGCGCTCGCTAAAGCGCAATTTGTACAGCTGCAATCACAAAATGAATATGCGCCACTCAATGCCGTGATCAATTTACGTTTAGCGCGCGTTGAAGCCCAACTAGGTGAAGATGAACAGGCGTTAAAAACCTTGACATTGATTACTGAACCGAGTTTTTTAGCGAAAGCTAATCAAGTCAAAGGGGCCATCTATTTAAAAATGGGTGATATTGAACAAGCGCGAGCTGCATTTCAAGAGGCGATTGATGCCAGTCAGGGGAATATTGGACCAATATTGCAATTACAATTTGATGATCTTGCGATAGCCGCCGATCAAAAGGTTGCTGCTCCCATTCTTGAAACTGAAAAATAAATTGAGATATCAGATGAAAAAATGGCTTAAAAGTATTGCTGTTATTTCTGGGGCAGCTTTTTTATTAAGCGGTTGTTCGCTTTTTAACGGTGAAGAAGATGTTGTAGTGATGGCGACATTACCTGTTTTTGAAGCGTCCTATCAACCCAAGGTGGCCTGGCAAAAAAGTGTGGGTGACGGAGTTGATAAATATTATTCACAATTACAACCTGCCGTTGATTCAGAAGCTATTTATGCTGCCTCTCGTGAAGGCGAAATCAAAGCTTTTGCGCTTGGTGGTGGGGAATTACTTTGGTCCAATGATTTTAGTGAACATGAAAGTAATCAATTAAACCGTTCAGCACGATTTTCCGGCGGTATCAGCCTGGCATTGGATACCTTATTTATCGGCACTGAAAATGCGCAAGTGTTAGCGATTGATAAAAATACCGGTGAGTTAAAATGGTTATCTAAGGTCAGCGGTGAAGTGATCGCTAACCCAGCCTATGCAAACGGTAAAGTTGTTGTGCATACGAGCCGCGGAGATCTGATTGCTTTGGATAGCGAGACCGGGGAAGAACTATGGACACTGAACAATAAACAGCCTAATTTAACCTTACGTGGTAGTTCTGCCCCTGCAATTTCTCAAGGTGGGATTATTTACGGCCGGGCCGATGGTTTTGTTTCAGCTGCGTTACTCGATACGGGTCAAGCATTGTGGCAATTGCCGATCGCTCGTCCCTATGGCGCGACTGAATTAGATCGTATTGTTGATGTTGATATGCAACCTGTGATATCCAACGGTGAGGTTTTTGCACTCGCTTATAACGGCAATTTAGCGGCTATTGACTTGCTCAAGGGTGAACAGCTCTGGTCAACTAAGTATTCTGGTTTTAATAATATTACCTTATCGGGCAATAGCCTTTATTTAACAGATTATCGCGGCTGGGTGTATGCTGTTGATCGCCGCACCGGTGCTCAGATTTGGGTAAACGAGCAACTCTCTTACCGTAATGTCACCGCGGTGACTGTCGCTAACGAGTATCTTGTTGTAGGCGATGGAGAAGGTTACCTGCACTGGCTGGATCGTGATACCGGGCAGTTTGTTGCGCAACAAAAAATTGATTCTGATGGGTTATATAAAGAGCCGGTGGCAACAGAAACACACCTTTATCTGCTCTCTCGCAGTGGTAAATTAGTTGCGATTGAAAAACCATCGATAAATGTAGAATAATTCCTTAAATTTTTACTGTATACTGTCAGCCCCTCGCATTTATTGCGGAGGGGCTTTTTTTGTTTTATAGGATTGAAATATGTTACCAGTCGTCGCTTTAGTTGGCCGCCCAAATGTGGGTAAATCAACTTTATTTAACCGCTTAACTCGTACGCGTGATGCATTAGTCGCGGATTTTCCAGGTTTAACGCGAGATCGTAAATACGGTCAGGCGAAAATCGATGAACATGAATTTATCGTTATTGATACGGGCGGTATTACTGGTGATGAAGAGGGCATTGATGCTTTAATGGCTGGCCAGTCTTTACAAGCAATTGATGAAGCCGATGCTGTTTTGTTTTTGGTTGATGCGCGCGCCGGCATGACGATAGCGGATGAAGCCATTGCCGATCACCTGCGTAAACAAGATAAAAAAGTCTTCGTAGTTGCGAATAAAACCGATGGCGTTGATGCTGATTCTGTTTGTGCAGAGTTTTATGCGCTTGCACTTGGCGAGGTTTATCATATCGCTGCCGCACAGGGTAAAGGCGTGCGCCAGATGATTGAGATCGCTTTGGATGGTTTCTTTGATGATGTCGAGCTGGAAGATGATTTTTCTGACCTAGAAACTGGTCTTGAATTTGTTGATGAAGATGAAGCCGCATTACAAAAAGAGCAGGAACGCCTCGCTGCTTTACCGATTAAACTGGCTTTAATTGGCCGTCCTAACGTGGGTAAGTCTACGCTCACCAACCGAATCTTAGGCGAAGAACGTGTGCTTGTATACGATCTGCCCGGGACAACACGTGACAGTATTTATATTCCAATGAGCCGTGATGATCGGGAATATATTCTTATTGATACTGCCGGTGTGCGTAAGCGTAAAAAAGTCAACGAAACCGTTGAAAAATTCTCTGTTATCAAAACATTGAAAGCGATTGAAGACTGTAACGTTGTACTCTTGATTATCGATGCGCGGGATGGTATTTCAGATCAGGATTTAAGTCTGTTAGGTTTTACGCTTAACGCGGGACGTTCATTAGTCATTGCCGTCAATAAATGGGATGGCATGACCGAATACGATAAAGATCGGGTTAAAAGTGAACTGGATCGTCGTTTAGGTTTTATTGATTTTGCAAAAATTCATTTTATCTCTGCCCTGCACGGAACGGGTGTCGGTCATTTATATGAATCTGTTGAAGAAGCTTATGACTCTTCAACAAAACGTATATCTACCTCTATTTTAACGCGTATTATGACCATGGCAGCAGCTGATCACGAGCCGCCTATGGTAGGCAGTCGCCGTGTTAAATTACGTTATGCCCATGCAGGCGGTTACAATCCACCACTGATTGTTATTCATGGTAATCAAGTTAAAAAATTAGCGGATTCTTACAAACGTTATTTGATGAATTACTTCCGCCGCTCATTGGGTATTATGGGGACACCTATTCGTATCGAATTCCGTGAAGGGACTAATCCCTTTGCAGGGCGTCGTAATAAATTAACGCCGAACCAGATGTATAAACGTCAGCGTCTGATGAAATTTCATAAAAAGAGTAAAAAATAATGGCATTAAAATGCCCTAAATGTGCTCATGAAATTGAGTCTCACGGCATACAAAAACAACATTATCATTGTGATGCCTGCGGCAGTGACTTAAAAATTCAAGCGGAATGTGATAAGTGCGGCTCTCAACTTGAGCTTTTACAGGCATGTGGTGCGGCAAATTTGTGGTGTCATCAGTGCAACGAATTAAAAAGTAAATCTTCAGCTATTTACTCATTAGTAGAAAAATAAGAGCGGATTTTTATTTTTAAGCGCGCATAAAAAAGGCTTAATCAAAAGATTAAGCCTTTTTTTTCGCTAATTTAGAGGTTGTAAAATCACCTGTTAAGAAGCTGTTTTTTTCTTGTCAATGAGTTGAAAAACGCGATTGACTCGCTTTACACCATTCACTTGACGGGCGATAGCCGTTGCCTGATCCGACATCTCTTTAGTCACTTTACCAATTAAAAACACTTCTGAATTTTCAGTTATTACCTTGATTTTCAGGGAATTGACATCATCATTTGCGGTCAGTTTGCCTTTCACTTTTGTGGTGATCCAACTGTCTACACTTTGTTGGGCAAAACCAATAGGTTGACCCACTCTTAACTGGTTATAAATGCCTTTTGCATTAGCCAGGGTGGTTAACTCTTTCTCTATTTTATCACTTAATTGTTGGTTGGTAACTTGGCCGATGACCAGCAGATAACCGCTATTACTGACTAAGTTAATGCGAATATGTTCATGACTAATCTTAAGTCCATTAATTTTATCCAGGGCATCCATGGATAAAGAATCATCACTTATCTGCTCAGCAATACTGCGTTCATCGCTGCTGACCGTCACAGCTGTTCCTGCTATTACAATTAAACCACCGGCACAACCCTGGATCAGTAATAACAGGCTACCAAGAAAGACGCTTAAAAATATTTTTTGCATATTAATCCTTATACCAAATCCACTCATTTTCTATTCATTTATGCGGGTTAAAACGCATGCTAACTAGACATAAAACTACGTTTTAGTCTTTGTTATTGATTTGATTCATAACATCCTGTTATTCACCACTTCGTGGCCAGCTGAAGCTGTTCAAAATAGTTCCCTACTATTTTGTGTAATGAGAACAACTAGTTACTACATCAATGCCTTACTTTCATGCATTTTTCCTACGCCTAAATAGATCACCAAATTAATGGAATTGGTATTATTGTTGTGGGAAAAGTTGTTGATCAATCAAATCACTCAAGCAGTTAATAACTAACAGATGAATCTCTTCAATACGTGATCCTTTGTCACTTGGGGCTCTGATTTCTACGTCATCGGAGCCTAATAAACCGGCAAGTTCACCACCATCCACGCCATTTAATACAATAATTTGTAAATTTTTACTCAGCGCAGTTTCTACCGCTTTAATTAAATTACGGCTATTACCGCCATGACTGATAACTAATAACAGATCCCCCTCTTGCGAGAGCGCAGAAATTTGTTTTGCGTAGATCTCGTTAAAATGACTGTCCGTGGCAATGGCCGACAACAATGCAGAGTCGGCTGTAATAGCGATAGCCGGAAGGGAAGGGCGTTCTTTTTCATATTTATTGAGCAGATGCGAGGCAAAAATCTGTGCTAAAGCCGCTGCGCCGCCATTGCCGCAAACCAGTATTTTATTTCCTCTGATCAGTGTTTTACTCAATAATATTGCCGCTTTTTCTATTAATTCCGGTAGCGCTTCGGCGGCCACTATTGAGGTTTGAATACTTTCGGCAAAGTGTGCGTGAATTTTTTCATTTATCATTATATTGTATCATCTTATTCTTGAAAGGCATTTTGGATCCAAGCGGGTGTGCTTGATGTGCTATCGATCGCAATGGCATCAAAGCGGCAAAAGGGTTCATTCTCTAATGTGCTCAAATAATGCTTCGCAGTGGTGATTATTTTACGCTGTTTGCTGCTATTAATAGAAGCAAATGCCCCACCAAAATCACTGTTTTTTCGATAGCGTACTTCAATAAAAACAACTGTATCCTGATCTATCATGATCAAATCTATTTCACCAAAACGGCAGTAATAATTTTGGCAAACTAACCTTAAGCCTTGTTCTTGTAAATAAGACAAGGCTTGTTTCTCTGCGATCACCCCTTTTGAGTTACTCGCTTGTAGCAGGCGAGGCAACTTCAATGAGTTCTCCCTCGTAGTATTTTGCCCAACTTAATTTTGGTTGCACCGTATTGCTGAAATCCAGTCTTAATTGACCGACTAAACCGGGGTATGAATAACCTTCAGTCGTTTGTAGCTGCATTAATTGTCCAATCAAATGGTAACTATCAAAACCAAAAGCGAACAAGCGTAACGCGGCATAGGATTGTCTTGGTAACACCTTATTTAACCCGGTTATTATTTCTCCCTGCTGATTGATAAGAAATGGCATATCTGAAAATGTAAAATTTGATAATTCTTTATTTTGCAGACCACCGCGATCAAATTCATTAGAACGAGAACTGGCATATAGCGGTATTTTGTCAGCAAAAGGGCTAACAGTGACGTCGATAAAGGGTTTAAGTAAGATCAGTTCATCACGTTTACTCACCAGGTAAATCGCGTCAATATCGGTACGGCTGCGGACCTCTTTTTCAAGCGGAAGATTGGTGATCCGCTGCATTTGATTATTGCGTGTTTCACTTTTATCTGTTTGTAAAACGCGCTCAATAAAGGAAGCTAGTTTCGACTTAGAGGTAAAGAAATGTTGTTCGATTTCTTTATTATGCAGTACTTGCCATTCATCTTTAAATGCCTGGGCAACCCGTTTACCGTAGTCAGATTTAGGCGCAATAATGAGCGGGTTTTTGTGTTTGTTGTCGCTGATAAATTGAGCCGCTTGTTTAGCTTCCTGTTCGGGTGAAAGTGAAAATGAATAATGCCAAGGCTGTACAGTCGAGACTGTTTCGGGCGCTTTATTTTTGCTGTTCAGTGTTTTTTCCGGAAAAGCGTTTAGGGCTAACACCGGCATTTTTTCAACCAAAGGTAAAAAGGTTTCAATCTCATTTTTTAATAACGGACCAATGACAAAGTCGATCTTGTTTTGTGCAAACTGGGTGGTGATATCTTCTACCGATTGCGCATGGCTATCATAAAAATGAAGTGTCGGTTCGTTAATCGCATTAATTGCAAGATTGTCTGTGCTTGTCGATTTATTCAACTGTTGCTGACGATAAAACGCATCTAATATGCCTAACTGAATTGACTTGCCCTGCTCACGGAAACGTCCGGACAGTGGCAGTAAAACCGCGATATTCTCAGGCTGAAAAGGTTCAATTTGTTGAATGTTAGTCAGCTGTGTTGGCATAAATAACAGTACCGGGTGCTGCGGGTAGCTGTTTTTCCAATCACTGACTGCTTGTTTTAAATAGTTAATGCGTAATTGGTATTGCTGATAAATACTCGCAAGCGCATACCAGCCTTCTTTAAATGTATCCTGTTCAATACTCCCGCCATCAAGGTTTTTACCTACCCACTTAGTGGGGTCTGCTTTTTTATATTGATTAAGGGTCTTTGAGGGTAATAAGGAGAGTTCCGTTAATAAAATATCGTTGTATTTCTGCTTACGTTTAGCACTCTTTAATAACGGGGTGAAGGTTAATAAAAGATCTGATGCAGCTAAATGATTATTGCGCTTTATATACAGATCCGCTTGCAGTGCTAAAGAGCTAATAGAAGCAAGTTGTGAGAACTGTCCCGGATCAATGGCGCTTAAGACCTTTTGTGATTCGCTGAATTTATTTTTTGCAAATAAATTCTGTGCGATTAATAAATCCAGTGATGTTTTATCACTATCGGAAAGTTGCTTAGTTTTTAGATGGCTAATAATGGAATCAGCAAGGACAACCTGGCCCTCTTCAATAAGCGATTGAAGGGCTAAAAGTTGCCAATCAACATTATTCGAATCAGCATATAGCTGATCTTTCTGCAGGTAGTATGCCGAACCGTTATCTAATTCAGAAAAGAGTTCTGGTGGTATATCATCTCGGGATGAAGGACTCATAGTGCACGACATTAAAAATGTCATTGTTAATGAGATCATTAACAACTGTGAAAAGCGTTGTGCTGCGGTTAAAACATTCAAAATATCATCCCTTTTTAGCTAGCAAGTATTCGATGTAGGTATCAAGATGCCTATAGTGTAATATTGCCGCCTCAGTTAAACAATCTTATTCACTTTATCAAGGCGATTATATGTCTGAAAATAGCCAAATTTCATCTCAACTACCTGCCAAGCTTTATATAGTTGCTACCCCTATAGGTAATATCAGCGATATTACCTATAGGGCAATAGAAACATTACAACAAGTTGATTTGATTGCGGCCGAAGATACACGTCATAGCGGAAAATTATTAAGTCATTACCACATCAAAAAACCTATGTTTCCTTTACATGACCATAACGAGCGTCAACGCGGGCAAGCACTGATAGAAAAAATTAAAGCTGGGCAGTCAATCGCCTTAATATCAGACGCGGGTACGCCCTTAATCAGTGATCCGGGTTATCACTTGGTTAACGAATGCCGCGCAGCGGGTGTTGATATTGTGCCTATTCCCGGTGCCTGCGCCGCAATAGCGGCATTAAGCGCGGCGGGAATGCCATCGGATCGATTTTCTTTTGAGGGTTTTCTACCGGCCAAGGGGAAAAGTAAGCAGGATAAACTAAAAGCCTTAATTGAAGAAACCCGGACCATGATTTTTTATGAATCACCGCGCCGTGTTCAAGATACGGTCGAGCAGATTATCAGTATCTTTGGTGGTGACCGTAAACTGGTTATTGCCCGTGAATTAACTAAAATCTTCGAATCCTTTTATGCACTTACTGCAGACGAAATGTTGGTTTGGTTAAATCAGGATACCAACCATTGCCGTGGTGAATTTGTATTAATGGTTGCTGGCGCGCAAAAAAATGATGATGCCATTCCACAGGTAGCACTGAATACCCTGGCTTTATTAAAAGAGCAGCTGCCGCTTAAAAAAGCAGCCGCTTTAACGGCGCTAATTCATGATCAGAAAAAAAATGAGCTGTATAAATGGGGATTAGAAAACTTATAAGCTGTTAATAACGATTTGCCTTGTCATTGGCGTTCATTATCCCGTATAATTCGCCGCGGAGTTGGCCAGATCGTCGCTGCTTTTATTGCTTGCAATAAGAGGGGAGGAAAGTCCGGGCTTCAACAGGGCGGGGTGCCAGGTAACGCCTGGGTAGCGCGAGCTAACGACAAGTGCAGCAGAGAGGAAACCGCCTATGTGTTTATGTAAATAAATGCAGGTAAGGGTGAAAGGGTGCGGTAAGAGCGCACCGGCCATCTAGTAATAGTTTGGTGCAAGGTAAACTCCACCCGAAGCAAGACCAAATAGGCTTCCTGAGGTATGGCCCATACTGGAAGCGGGTAGGTTGCTTGAGCCTGTGAGTGATTGCAGGCCTAGACGAATGACGATTCAACGACAAAACCCGGCTTATAGGCCAACTCCAATCTTTTTAAAAACCGCTATCTAAGCAATTTGATAGCGGTTTTTTCATTTCTAAGGTACAAACTTGTGAACGATTGCAGGGCTATTCCAGAATTACGCGAATGACAATTCAACGACAAAACCCGGCTTATAAGCCAACTCCACCAATTTTAAACCCCGTTGCTATTTTAGTAACGGGGTCTTTCTGTTTTAGAGGGTTTTTAAAAACCTAACCTGTGAGTGATTGCAGGGTTATTCCAGAATTACGCGAATGACCATTCAACGGCAAAACCCGGCTTACAGGCCAACTCCACCAATTTTGAACCCCGTTACAAGCAACTGTAACGGGGTTTTTCTATTTTAAAGGGTTTTTAAAAACCTAACCTGAGAGTGATTGCAGGGTTATTCCAAAGTTACGCGAATGACCCTTCAACGACAAAGCCCTGTATATAGCCGAACTCCAACCTTTTTAAAAACCGCTATCTAAGCAATTTGATAGCGGTTTTTTCATTTCTAAGGTACAAACTTGTGAACGATTGCAGGGCTATTCCAGAATTACGCGAATGACAATTCAACGACAAAACCCGGCTTATAGGCCAACTCCACCAATTTAAAAAGCCGTAACTAAGCAATTAGTTACGGCTTTTTTCGTTTAGCGTGTTTTTGAAAGATTAGCCTGAGAATGATTGCAGGGCTATTCCAGCGTTACACGAATGACGATTCAACGACAAAACCCGGCTATAGGCCAACTCCAACTATTTTACCCGCCTCCCCATTCTGTTCTACTTTTTCACTTGTGGTTATTGGCTTAACTTTCATTGTTGGTATTCCGCCCTGACGGCGTGTTACTTTTCTCTCAACAGCAAGAGAAATACAATAAAGAGAGTTTTGTTTGTGACACTATGCTGGCGCATAACTCACAGTGCCGTCCGAGACGTTTTTTATTCTAATCCGCCCAATAACTTCTTAACGCACCAGTTCGGACAGCACATCCATGTGCAGAGCCGAACTTACAGAAATCTTCCATGATTTCTGTTGCTAAAACGTTTGTTCATTGCAAAAAAAATGAAAGGGGATCTCGTAGCCGCATTGGTTGGATTATTAGCAAAAAAGTGTGGGTGTCCAATTTATCTGTTTTCTAATATATTGAATTGGTAATGAAATACAAATGGATGTCCAACCTTTTGGTTTTGAAGAGAGGTTGTTGTAGATAATGTAAATGATAAACAGAGGATGAGTCACTTAAGCGCAGCAACGAATTATCGCTAGCCAGAGAAACATTGCCACTTCTTGACAATCGATATCTAACTAACGATTTAATTTAGAAATTATAATTATGAAGCGACTTAACTTACTTCAATCACGATTTTACCGCGCGTTCTGCCCGATTGACTTTGTTTATGTGCATCAACGATTTGTTCAAGTGAAAAACGGTGTTCGATCAACGGGGTTAGTTTGTTTGCTTCAACTAAGGTATTAAGTTCGCCTAAAATGCGGCTACTTGGTTCAATAAATACAAAAGCCCCCGTCACACCATGCTGTTTAGCAATTTCTTCACTTGGCGCTTCAGTAATAGACACCAACATGCCACCTTTTTTGATCAACGCCCAAGAGTCCTGTTGTACTGCACCACCCATCGTATCAAGTACTAAATCCACCGCTTGAATCTGCTCACTTAACGGTCCTTTGGTATAATCAACAGCTTGATCGGCGCCTAATTCAGTTAACAATGCTTGGTTATCTTTCGATGCAGTTGCAATAACAATCGCACCTTTTGCTTTAGCAATCTGTATCGCTAAGTGGCCAACACCACCAGCCCCAGCATGAACAAGTACACGCTGACCAGCTTGAACTTGGCCAACATCCACCAAACATTGCCACGCAGTAATACCAGCTAAAGGTAACGATGCTGCTTGTGCAAAATCCAATTTCTTAGATTTTAAAACTACTTCATCAGCTTTAACGGCAATAAAGTCTGCATAGCTACCGTTACGGCTAATATCTGGGCGACTAAATACTTCATCTCCGACCTTAAACTCTGTCACATCTGCACCCACCTCAGTGACAATACCAGCAACATCCCAGCCCAAGGTAACTGGTAAAGCATAAGGAATAAATTCTTGTAAATAACCTTCACGAATCTTCCAATCAACAGGGTTAATTGAAGTGGCTTTCACTGCAACTAAGATATCGTCAGCATTGATTTTAGGTATATCGATTTGAACTAACTGTAGCGTTTCTGTGCCACCATATTGTTTAATTTGAACTGCGCGCATGATGTATTCCTTAAGTATAAAATAGGATGAGTTAAAGCTAAATAAGCATAGCGCCATCACTGACTCTTTGCTGATAATTTCTAAAGCATTTCTTGTAATACCAATTCCACTAATTAAGTGATCTGTTTAGGCGCCGGAAAAACGCATGAAAGCAAGGTATTGATTGTAGTAACTAGTTGTTCTAATTATAAAATCAATCACAAAGACTAAAACGTAGTTTTATGTCTAGCTAGCATGTGTTTTAACAAGCATAAATGAGCAGAAAATTAATGGATTTGGTATAATGTCGCTTTATAGTGCAACACCATTAACGATTAATTTCACGTCAATGTTGCCACGTACTGCATTTGAATAAGGACAAACTTGATGCGCCGTTGTAACTAATTCAACCGCTGCTTGTTGTTCTAATTCAAGTTCAATCGATAACGTAACCGTTAATGCAAAGCCACCCGTTTCATTTGGTCCGATGCCCACCGTAGAAGTTGTTGGAGCAGACTTGATAGCAACCTTGGTTTCACGTGCTACATGTAAAAGTGCATTTGAAAAACAAGCTGCATAACCGGCAGCAAATAACTGTTCAGGGTTAGTTGCTTCACCAGTGCCGCCCATCTCTTTTGGATAACTTAATGCAACGTTTAACTTGTTATCGTCAGTGCTTACTTGTCCGTTTCTGCCTGCTAGTGCTGTTGCTGATGTTGTGTATAACGTTGTCATGGTCGTTTCCTTTTTATAAATTAAAAGAGTAAGTTCAATTTCTAAATTAAGTGGCGAGCAATTATATTGCGCACAATCTATTTTTGTATGGTAATTGAGTTTTTCTAACAAAGCAAGTATATTGTGCACAATGTATTTATTTTTTATTTAACACTACTGGACCTTCGTTATGAGCAAACCCAATCCAACATCAAATCTGAGCCTAGATAAACAGATCTGTTTTTCTTTATACAGCGCATCAAATGCAATGGGCCGTGCCTATCAGCCGCTGCTTAAAAAATTAGATTTAACCTACCTGCAATACATAGTGATGATGGTGTTATGGGAAGACTCAACCATGAATGTCAAAGCATTAGGTAGCAAAGTACATTTAGATTCGGGCACGTTAACGCCACTATTAAAACGTTTAGAAGCGAAAGGTTTGATTGTGCGTGCGCGTAGTAAAGAAGATGAACGAGTGAGAATAATTAGCTTATCCGATGCTGGTACTAAGTTGCGCCAACACGCAGAACAAGTACCTACGGATATGTTTTGTAAATCTAAGATGAACATTGAAGAGTTAAATGCACTTAAGGCATCGTGTGATCTGTTACTGAAAAACTTAACGGGCAGGGATTAGAAGCGCAGTATATATTGCATAACAAAATATTCCTTCAGCATTTTGTTATGCAAAAGATAATTAATGACAGATGTGGAGCGTCCATATATGTCCTGCCTTTCAGCCTAATCTTTTTAGGTGTTTTTAGGTGAAAAAGATATGGGTGTCCCGACTTTTTGTATTTGAAAAGAATAACTTAACTAGGCGGGGGATTACTGCTATTATCTTTTACGCTGAAAGCATGTGAACCGCCATCCCGTGATATATGCCGGCGAGATTACTCTTGTTTTTTTAGCCTTAGTGCTATCTAAATACTAAATAGGATCTGAATATGACATCAATATTTTGTGGCCTACGGCCGCACCTTTATACCATTCTGACACTTCTCTGTAGCTTGATTTTTAGTCATTCCGCTTTGGCTGAAAGTCGATGGGATGGTCCACGTACGGGGCCTTCTGCCAAAGCAGGAAAGACCATTGTCTATGTCGCAGACGATTTGAAAAATGCAGGTATTCTGGGGGTTGGCGAAGGAGTTAGAGAAGCAGCACTAGCTATTGGTTGGAATTTAGTTGTTCTTGATATCGGCAGCATTGACAGTCAACGAGCACGTGTATTTAACAAGGCGCTAAAGCTCAATCCAGATGGATTAATTATCGGTGGTGGTGACGCGTTGAACAATAACAAGTATTTACAGTTATTTGCCAATGCAGGCATTCCCGTGGCCAGTTGGCACTCCAGCCCCTTCCCCGGACCAGTCGAAGGCACTCCAATATTTATAAATATTACCACCGATTCCCTTGCCGTAGCTAGAGCCGCGGCCAACTATGCTATTGAGGAATCATCTGGCAAGGCAGGTGTGGTCATTTTTACTGATAGTCGTTTTGCCATCGCCATTAAAAAGTCTGAACTGATGGCCGATATCATTCGTGCCTGTCCAAAATGCACACTGCTCTCTGTTGAAGATATTGCCCTTGATACTACTGCAAAAGAGATGCCTCAGATAATTCCGGAGCTCCTGCAGCGGTATGGCAATCGTTGGACCCATGCCATTGGGATCAATGATCTCTATTTTGATCACGCTGTTACTTCCCTGATTCTAGCTGGAAAATCTTCTGATGAACCGCCGATCAACATCTCGGCCGGTGATGGTAGCCCCTCCGCTTTTATGCGGATACGTAATCATGAATATCAAGCCGCGACCATATCCGAGCCTCTCCTGTTACACGGCTGGCAGCTCATAGATGAGCTCAATCGAAGATTTACTGGAGAAGATCCTAGCGGTTATGTGAATCCACCCTATATTGTGACGACAGAAAATATCGATAACTACAGTCAGGAACTTACTCCTTTTGATCCAGATAACAACTACCGTAGGTTTTATACAAAGATCTGGCTGGGTAAATAAGTGACTTCAATAACATGTGTAGCAGGAAACTGAATGAGCTACATATACAGCATTAAAGGAAAATTGCTTTTGGTCTTTATCTCTGCAGTCCTGGCATTTAGCAGCGATGACTTGCTAAAGATCTATTTTATCAAGCAGTTCACCTCCTCGATAGAAAAATTCGTTTCAACCGCATTACCTATGCTAAGTGCGGCCAACGAGCTTGAAGTTATTGGGAATAGTATCGCGCTACAAACCAATCGTCTTATCGGGGCCCAAAGACAAAAAAAACTTACTGATTCTTATATATCGATTGGCAAATCACTAGACGAATTGGAAATAAAAACCTCTGCCATCTCACTGGAAGGGGGAGAGATCAATGTGCTAACCGTGAACAGTCTGAGTCAGTCAATCCGCTCCCTGTCACAAATTGTGTTTCAAATTATCAATCATAGTCTTACAAAAGAAGATCAGGCGCGGAGTGTAGCCACTTCGGAATTAGAGACTTTAGAGACTATACGCAACGATTTTCTTGATGCTTACACACCACAAACTGCGACAGTGACAGATAATGTTCTTTTTGCGAGTATGCAAGATATCACTATATGTATGGTATTTTCAATCGAACGCGCCCTTTATGCCGAAACGTTACAACAGCTAAAAAAACAAGAAGATGAATTCCTTCTTTGCAGTGAAAAGCTGATGGCTGAAGCGAGCGAAAATCAGTCTTCGTTGACACACCCATCCAGCATTGTGCAATGGCTGAATACGGCTTCAGAACAAAGGAGCAGAGTTTTTGAAATTAAACAGCAAGTATTGTTCTTGCAGGAGTCTACTAAAAAATATCTAACAGAATTGGATCAACTTGCCGATCAGCTAACGTCACTCACGTCAGATTATAGGCAACGAATTTTCCATCGCTTTCAGACCACTGCCGATGCCGCAATCGTTCAAGAAAAAAGAACCATCAATCTCACCGTGATCCTTAATATTATTGCCGCTACGCTGCTGTTTATTTTTTACTGGATAATTGTCGTACACGGCTTTGGAAACCGTCTGACGAAAATCAGTCAGGCCATGCGTAGTATCCCTACCAGCGATTCAGACACCAAAATTCCGGTTTTGGGGCGTGATGAAATTGCGGCCATGGCACGCGCTTTAGAACGATTACTAGAGAAGGCTTTTCTGACACATCAGATGGCAACCATTGACCACCTAACACAGGTAAACAATCGGAGCAGCTTTTTTACTTATGCGGCAAAAGAGACTGAGCGATCCAAAAGACGACCAACTGAAACCTGCATCATGATGCTCGATATCGATCATTTTAAACATGTCAATGACACCTACGGCCATGATGTTGGAGATAAACTTTTGTTTTCAGTGGCGGATAGCTGCCGAAAGTGTACAAGAACTATTGATGTATTTGCCCGCCTAGGGGGTGACGAATTCACCTTGATGATGCCGGACACTGATCTTGTATCAGGAAGACTGGCCGCAGAACGATTACGACAACGCATCGATGAATTACAGCTGGAGCTTACACCTGACGTTATAATAAAAGTCACCACAAGTATTGGGATATCTGTGGTCAATCTAAATGAAAACTCCATTGAAACAGCATTAATTCAGGCCGATAAAGCCCTCTATCTGGCCAAAATTGATGGCCGGAATCAGATCTCCGTCTGCACAGGAGTTTTCTGACTCGCGTAATCCTTTTATGACTTAAATAAAGGATATAATCTTTTTACCCAAAAAATGTTAATTTACATAAAAACAATAAGCAAAAAAATAGGACAGCCAAACCTTTTTGACGGATCACCAATTTATACCACTATATAACCTGTGTTTTTATATACGGGGCTAGAGATAGGTATGACGCAATCACGCTCTTCATTAATTTCACTTGTTGATACTCCCTATTATCAGTGCCTTTTTCATTTTGTTCGCCGTGCATTTTTGTGTGGTGAAGATTAATATAGCGGGAAAAGCTTTGCGCATCGCCGTCAATAGATGGTTGACCGTATTCGTCAGCTCAGTGATGTTTTGTGGTTAATGTTTGTGCTTAATCGATTATGTCCAACTCCGTAGCAAAAATAAAAGGCATCTTGTTTTCATGCTTATATCGTTTAGTTGATATTGTTTGCTTGATTCACTGCCATACTTGGATCTAAATAACCTAACTCTTCAC